>JAJQAT010000207.1 GCA_021203665.1 Bacillota bacterium | reverse complement strand
TGACCAAGAAAATCAAGGAGGGCGCGAATGTTCCCGTTTATGTTCTTGAGTTCCTGCTCGGTCAGTATTGCAGCTCAGATGATGAAGATGTAGTTGAGCGTGGGGTGCAGAATGTAAAACGCATTCTTGCGGACAATTTTGTGCGTCCGGATGAGGCGCAGAAAATATTATCGAAATTGCGCAGCCGAGGCAGCCACACGGTCATTGATTTGATTACGGTTCGGCTGGACATGAAGCATAATGCTTATGTTGCAGATTTCTCTAATCTTGGAGTAAGCAACATTCCGATTGCCGACGCGTACCCTGAGAAATATGACCGTCTGCTTTGCGGCGGGATTTGGTGTATCGTGCAGCTGAATTATGAGTATATAGAGGAAGATAAGAAAAACGGCATTCCGATTCGCATTCGGAAACTGACACCGATTCAGATGCCCCATATCGAAATGGATGAGTTGAAACAGGGGGGCAAAGCCTTCGCAAAGGACGAGTGGATGGATGTCCTTATGCGTTCCATCGGCATGGAGCCGGATGAACTGACATATCGCGAAAAATGGCTGCTGTTGACAAGAATGATTCCGCTTGTGGAGAATAATTTCAACCTTTGCGAGCTTGGCCCGCGCAGTACGGGTAAGTCGCATCTGTATAAGGAAATTTCCCCAAACAGCATTCTTGTGTCCGGAGGTCAGACAACGGTTGCCAACCTGTTTTATAATATGGGCAGAAAGACTGTCGGTCTTGTGGGGTTATGGGATTGTGTTGCCTTTGATGAAGTCGCCGGTATCCGATTCAAGGATAAAGACGGCGTACAGATTATGAAAGATTATATGGCATCAGGCTCTTTCGCTCGTGGAAAAGAAGAAAAGGCAGCATCCGCGTCTATGGTCTTCGTCGGAAACATTAATCAGAGTGTAGATGTTCTGCTTAAGACATCAAGCCTTTTCGACCCGTTCCCGCCCGAGATGGGAACCGATACAGCATTTCTTGACCGCATCCATTGCTATCTTCCCGGCTGGGAGATTCCGAAGTTTAGACCGGAGCATTTTACAACCGATTATGGATTCATCAGCGATTATCTGGCGGAATTTATTCGTGAATTGCGGAAGGAACAATATGGAGACGCGCTCGATCATTATTTCCGTCTCGGCAAGAACCTGAACCAGCGTGATACAATCGCTGTGAGAAAGATGGTAGACGGTTATTTAAAACTCATGTATCCAGATGGCGAGTTTACCAAAAAGGAACTGGAGGAAGTCCTTCAGTTGTCTTTGGAAATGCGCCGCCGTGTAAAAGAGCAGCTTAAAAAGCTGGGCGGCATGGAGTTCTATGATGTGAACTTCTCATACATCGACAACGAGACGTTTGAGGAACACTACGTCTCCGTTCCGGAACAGGGCGGCGGTAAACTTATACCGGAAGGAATGTGCAATCCCGGACAGGTCTATACAGTCTCCCACGGTAAATCGGGAATGCTCGGCGTATTCCGTCTGGAATCGCAGATGCTCCCCGGAAACGGGAAACTCGAATGCACAGGCATCGGCTCTGACAGAGGCTGTAAGGAAGCGACCAACACGGCATTTAATTTCCTTAAGGCGAATGGAAATCGTATCAGCGGTTCCATCAGCACGACATTAAAAGATTACATTATCAACTATCAGGATTTGCAGGGCATCGGAATGACCAGTAGGCTGGCACTGCCAACACTAATTGCTATCTGCTCAATTGCGCTTGGAAAGCCAGCACTAAGTTCTCTTACTGTTCTCGGTGAAATCAGCATCAGCGGAACGATGATCAAGGTGGATGAGCTGGCAAATGCTCTGCAGGTATGCGTGGACAGCGGCGCAAAGAAAGTGTTATTGCCAATGACATCGGCAACAGATTTGGGGACTGTACCTGCGGATTTGATTAGCAGTTTTAATCTGATTTTCTATAGCAGTGCAGAGGATGCTGTGTTTAAGGCGTTGGGTGTGGAATAAAAGAACGGAGGATAACAGAATGTCACTAATACCCAAATTTTTTATGGATTCAGTAGTTTCAATAGGTGTTAAGAACGCTGGAAGGACAGCTTGGATAGCAACAGGATTCTTGTAATACGAATGAAAGAGAAAGATACAGGAAAGTCAAGAGAATTTGACATGCCAATTACAGAAAATGGAAGAAAATTATATACAGCACACGAAAATAAAAATATTGACATAGCTGTTATAACGATAAATGGGAGATTTATTAATGCAAATAATTTGAGCTTTTCGGCCTTTGATATTGATGCACATGCTTTATCTTCATCGGAGTTCGTTGAAAATGGCGGGGATGAGGGATCATATGTGTATATGCTTGGATTCCCTATGGGGTTGGTGAACATCAATTCTAATTCTCCTATATGCAGAACAGGGTGCATTGCAAGGATAGATTCTAACGAAATTGAAACAACCCAAAAAATACTATTAGATATTCAAAATTTTCCAGGCAATTCCGGTAGCCCTATTATAGCAAAACCGGAGCTTGTGGGAATAGAAGGGACAAAGAGCTTACATAAAGCTGCTTTGGTTGGTATCGTTAGCGGGTATATACCATATAAAGAGCGGCGATATGATCCCGATGAAAAAAAGATAGTAGAAGTCAATAGTGAAAATAGCGGAATTGCAGTAGCAAATCCGGTAGAGTTTATTAGAGAAGTTATGCAAGCAGAGGATGAAACAAAATGCTTGCAGAGGCGGTATTGAAAGCAAAAAAAGAATAAAGCATTATTGTTAAAATAACGAAGGGAGGTCGAAGCAGTGGCGAGGCATAAAAAAAGTTCATCTCGCAAACGCAAGAAAAACAGCAAATGTCCAGAGCCTCTCAATTCCATGATTGACCTTGCTGCTGGTCTCACGATGGCCGCTATTGCGAGCAGCAAGGAGAAAAGCACAACTACAGTGCGTGAGGCAAGATTGATCCGTATGCCGCCACAGCAGTCAGTATGGCTACTGGAAGAATCAAAAATGCAGAAGATAACATTCGTACCGGAGCGATTCTTGGCGCAATGGGTTCTTTTGATGATGATACTTGCGATGCCCCGCTTCTCTTCACAGGAAGTTTTGTCCATACGAACGATAACCGATATACGTGGAGGCTTAACTGTGAAGAAGGAAGTACCTATGGCATTTCTCCGGAAGACTATGAGACTCGTGAAGAGTATAATAAAGCTCTACACAACGAAAAATACGGGTGGCGTGACTTTTGCGAAGATGGCACGGAATATGATCTCGATCCTGAAGACTTTGAGACCGAGGAAGAATATGAGGAGGCTTTGGAAGAAGCCAGGGAAACTTCTGAGAATGAATCCGCTGATATAGGCGAGGATACCAATAACATAAGCGATGATGCTGATGGAATGATTATTGATGTAGATGGCAAGAAATATAATGGTGGAGAAAGCATTGTAATTCAAGTTGACAATGAGAACGAAACGCAAACCTGCAGTATTCTACCAGCTACACATCTAGAATCAACGAGTACAATGATGGATGCTGATCCGTTCGCAGAGGATGACTTCCATGTATATGTTTATTGTCTCGTGAAATTGCCATCTGTAGATGAGCCAATATATTACAGAACAGAGGATCGCACACTGCGGCGCGGCGACCATGTGATTGTGCCAAAGCCCCGGAAGTGACGAAAATGATATTGGTGAGATTGTTTCTGTGGAACACCACATGAGATTTTCTGTTCCGTTTCCAGTTGAAAAAACACGAGTTATTGTAGGAAGAGACGCTTAACATAAACTTATCAGCAACAAATAGCCGATGAGCCATTGGTAACATTTATAGGGGAAATTTATGAGTGACAATAAGCAGAAAATAACAATAGATATAAATGGACATCGTTTCATATCTGACGAACACCCATATGTGGTTATAAGCGCACTGCTACAATCAGAGGAAGACCTCAAAAACTATGACATTTCGAATCTTCGCAGTATTATGAAAATGTGTTCGTAACCGCGCCGGGAGCCGATATTTATACGTCATGCTTATCGGATGATGCTAAAACGGAGCATTATATACAAGCGTGACGGGGACATCTTTTGCTTTGCCGTATATCACAGCTATTACAGCGTTAGCAAAAGTATGTAATCCAGCTCTTACATTATTCCAATTGTATACTTCCTAGAATCATGCATAAAGTTAATAGCCGAGCAGATAGGAAAAGAATTGTACTTGTTGAATCTTCAAAAGTGCATAAACGCGAAGCGTAAAAATCAGCACCGCAGGTGCGCAGTTCGAATGTGAAACATTCGTTCTTGGGGTTTGGGGCATACACCCAACAAGCTACGTGCGTGGCACAAGCACACTGCTTGCCCAACAGTGAATCCTGCTATTTTAACTACCTACCGATAACTGAATAATCAAAAAGCCACAGCCGAACGCTGTACGATTTTAGGCGATATAGAGTTTTCTATGCCGCTGCGAACTGTACGGCGTTTTTTTGTTTGTCGAAAAATCCTTCTGAATACCCTAACACCAGTGACTATTGGTATTAAGCGAGAAAGTTAATTTTTTAAATTATTTTTTTAAACTTATCGGGATTTGATAAGTTTGCGTGATATAGTCTACTTAAAACGGAATGCTCAGCACTTTATGAATTTTTTGTAAACAATCAGAAAATAGGGGTAACAAATGGATTCAAAAATCACGTATAAGTGAAGGGATATTTCTTTGAATGCCGAATGTGTTCGAGAAATGTGAACTTTTTGTAAACGCCTTCGAATGAGGGTATACAAACAGCCTTGAAATTTCCATATAGATGAGGGACATTTTCTTAAATGCAAGATGCAGTCGGAAATATGAATATTTTGTGAACATTCTCGAAAATTACCCTTACAAAACGGCTCTTAAATCACATATAAGTGAGGGGCAATAAAAAACACGAAAACGCTAAAAGAATTAACCCTTGAAAACTGAATAAGTCATTCATCAGGTACGTTACCGATTGAGGGAGCTGTGCAGACCGAGCGCGATGATGCTTTATGTAAAGTGAGCGATAACTCGGCACTGCAAGCTTTGGAATTGCTGCCAAAGCGCGACGAGAGCAATCGGGGATAATGATACTTCTGTAATTCGCAGCCCGGTCATAATGAAGACGGGGAGGTAAATCCTATGGAGCAGTCCTGCAAGCTGCCGCTTGATGAATCCTGCCGAGGGTGCCGAGGACAAATACGGAAAATTAACTTTGAGAGGAGAGATGATTATGAGATATGAAGTGCCGATATGGGAGAAGTCGAATTTGAATTTAGAGGAAGCAGCCGGATATTTTAATATCGGCATAAACAAATTGCGCGAGCTTACAGATTCGGAAAGTTGTACATTCGTTCTTTGGTGCGGGAACAAGAGATTGATAAAGCGAAAGGCATTGGACGAATATTTAAAGAAAATTTATTCGATTTAGGCATTTTTGTATGTTATGAAAATTGACAAATGAAGCTCTTTGAGCTATAATAGATGTATGCTCGAAGAGTTTCTTTGTTGTTATGAAAGGAGAATTTGTGACAATGGAGAGACGAAAAGACAGCAAGAAAAGAGTTTTAAAAGAGGGCGAATATGAACGCTCGAACGGCTCGTTTGAATACAAATGGCGGGACAAGCAAGGTAAGAGGCATTCAATATACGCGAAAACGCTTGAAGCACTGCGCGAAAAGGAAGCGGACATTTTACGCGATGTTCTTGACGGCATAAGAGCCGACAAGCGCGACATTACCGTCAATGATTTGTACAGCAAATGGGTTCAACTCAAACGAGGGTTGAAGGATAACACGTTTCAGAATTACAAGTATATGTATTCGCAATTCGTGGCAGAGGACTTCGGCAGAATGAAAGCCGCCGACATCAAGCGTTCGGACGTGCGCGGGTTTTACAACAAGCTCGCCGATTCGCAGCATCTCAAAACAAGCACAATTGACAGCATACATACGGTTTTACATCAGGTGCTTGAGTTGGGTGTAGAGGATGAATATCTTCGCAGCAATCCGTCGGACAATGCGCTGAAAGAATTAAAAAAGGCGCATAACAATGACAGTGAAAAACGCAAAGCTCTGACATTAGCGGAACAGGAATTGTTCGAGAACTTCCTCGAAACCGATATGCGTTATCATAGGTGGTATCCGATATTTACAGTGATGATGTGGACAGGAATGAGAGTAGGCGAGATTACGGGTTTACGGTGGTGCGACATCGACATGGATGCGGAAACGATAAGTGTAAATCATACGCTCGTTTATTACAATCGCGGCGGAGCAAAGGAATGTGACTTTGCCGTGAACACACCGAAAACGAAAGCGGGAAAAAGAACAATACCCATGTTGCCGAAGGTCAAGGAAGCGTTTCAACAGGAAAGACAATTCCAAGAGGACAGCGGTCTGAGGTGCAACGTAACGATTGACGGTTACACGGATTTCATATTCATAAACCGTTTCGGCGGAGCACAGAATCATGGGACGATGAATAAGGCACTCAGACGAATTATCAGAGACTGTAATTATGACGTTCTTGAACAAGACGGCAAGGTGTTGCTGCCGAAATTCAGCAATCACTCGCTGCGTCATACGTTCACGACAAGAATGTGTGAAGCGGGAGTGAACGTCAAAGCGATGCAGGACATACTCGGACACGCTGATGCCGAAACAACACTTCAAATCTACGCGGACGCGACCGAGGAATTGAAAAAATCGGAAATGTGCGGATTTGAGGAATATTTTAAAAATCAGAGGTAGCAAGACAGCTTACGACCAACTTACGACCAATTTACGACCGTTTTAAAGACTTACGTAGAGATATAAATAATCGGGATGAAAAGAAACGGCGAAAAGTAGGGATTTAACGGGTTTTGTAGAAATATAAATTATTCGCAAAGATTTCCCGACGATGAAACCGTTAGCGTGAAAAATGGCGTAAATACGCGGGTTTTGGGCATTTTAACGCACTCTACTACACCGGTACTACACCAAAATATGCAGGAATTTATGCAATGCGAAAATTGAAAGGGTGAGATGCTCTTTCAAGGACTATGGAGAAATCTGTAGTCCTTTTTGTTTTGCGAAAAATTCGTCATTTGAACTTAGAAATTCGGAATTGTATAAGGAGGATAATTATGGCAGTATTCAGAGTAGAGAAAACTAAGGATTACATGGTAATCTCAAATCATCATTTGAGGGACACGAATTTATCGCTGAAAGCAAAGGGCTTGCTTTCGCTTATGCTGTCCCTGCCCACAGATGATAACGTTGTCGCTTTTATGCCGTTGGGTTTTGCGGCAGGTGCAGAAAAACCGTAACACGCCGACAAGCGGCGGAGCGTAAGTGGAAACAGCGCGAAATGTCACGTGTTAGGAAGCATTAAACCGCATAAAGCCTATGCTTTTAGAGCTTGGAGCTTGCGAAGCGGTATAGTTATATTCATACCTTCAAAATCCGTGTTCTGTTATTCCACGTTGATTGGCGATAACAAATTCAGAATAAAAATAGTTTTCCGATAAAGGGTTTGCAAAAATAGTTGACAACGTCCAATAATTATGCTATACTATTAAGTAGACGCAGTCAACTATTATCGGAGGTGAGAAACGTGCGTGAACACGATGAGCTGTGCGGTAAAATCAGGGCGTTTAACCGCTTTTATACGGTGCAAATGGATTTTCTGAATTCACACTATCTCGGCACATCCTATACTACGGCGGAAACAAGGGTGCTTTTTGAAGTAAAAATCCGCGGGGAATGCACGCAAAGTGAAATTGCCCGCGCTTTGAGCATTGACAAAAGCTATTTAAGCCGCATTGTGCGCCGATTTTACGCAAAGGGATTTGTGCAAAAATCAAAATCCGGCGGCGATAAACGAGCGGAAATAATATCGCTCACGGAAACGGGCGACAGAGCGGCAGAGGACCTGATTGAATTAACAAACAGCCGCATAACCGCGCAGATTGCCGAATTGAATTCGCGCGAATGCCGCAAGCTGGCGGATGCGCTCGATACCGTGATTTCAATTTTAGGAAAGGATGAGAGCATATGAAAATTATTCAATTTGAAGAAAGATACCGACAGGATTTCATTGACTTTAATACAGACTGGATTGTATCAAATTTCGGCTTTTTGGAGAAGCATGATATAGAAACCTTTGAAAAAATCGACGATGAATTACGCAAGGGTGCTATGATATTCTTTGCCGTGGAAAACGACACCGCGCTTGCCGCTTGTATGGCAATGCCTATGAGCGAAACAACTTGGGAAATATGCAAGCTTGCCTCAAATAAAAATGTCCCTCACAAGGGCGCGGGCAGTGCTGTATTTAAGACTTCTATGGATTGGGCGTTAGAGCACGGCGCACAGCGGTTGTTTATACTGTCCAACAGTAAGCTCAAGCCGGCGCTTCACATTTACAAAAAATTCGGCTTTAAAGAGGTCAAATTGGATAACTATGAGTATGTCAGAGGCGATATTGCGTTTGAGTATAAAGCTTGAAGGAGGACTTATATAATGAAAATAGTTGTTAAAAAAGAGGATGCCGTAAAAAAGACGTTCAAGGGCGTTTCGCTTGATTCGCTGTCTGTCGGCGAAAAGTCGCAGGTAACGAAAATGAACTATGTTTTGGGGAATTACGCTTCCCCTCACCGCCACCCGCACGAGCAGAGCGGATATGTGATTTCGGGCAGATACGAGCTTACAGTAAATGATGAAAAATACGAACTAAACGCAGGCGATACCTATTCAATTCCCGGGAATACGCTCCATTCCTTTAGGGTTCTTGAAGCGGGAAATGTTATCGACGTTTTCACGCCTCCGAGGGAGGATTATATGTAAGGGCTTATGTTGATGACAAAAAATCAAGGCAACGCAGCGGTAAAAAACATTTGCATATCAAAAGGGCGGCTATCCGTGAAATTATCGGATAACCGCTTTTTGAGTATATATATGAAGTAATATAACTTTGCATAAACGCTGAAAGTCGGGGTTCTAAACAGTGACATAGCTTGTATAAGTTTTTAATGTATATCAAAGTCCTAAAAATATTGGGTTTAATTTGTTGAAACCTACATCTTGCATTCCATAAGGCTTTTTAGCTTGCTCTTATTCCTATCAAGGCAGCAAAGATAAAACGTCACATCGGCGTCCTCATCGAGGATTGGAACTATCACACGATTGGGCGACTTGCCGAAAAATTTTATTGATACATCTGTGGTGAAATTCGGCAATACCGAGGACTGCACAAGCTCGTCAAAATCGAAACGCTCATTTTGAACGAGAAAGCGCGAGTGCGGCATTTTTCTTTCCGCAAAGTCGCTCCAAAAGCCTATCTGAGACATAAGAATCATATTTTCACCGTCAAGGTCGCTCATATAAAGACCTTGACTTTTTGCTTTGGGATGATTTTCGGGGAGCGCGAAGAACAGCTTCTCCTTGCCGTAAGAGGTGATATAAAAGCTGTCATTATCCGGCTTATACGGCAGTATGATAACCTGATATGTTTCGTCCTTTAGCCCGTTTACCAGTATATCAATATCCTTTATCTCGGACGATACGGTCATTGACGGAAACAGACGGCTTGCCGACTGCACCAAAAAATACACCGGCATAGGCGCGCAGGCTCCGATTGAGATGGTGTTGCGTTGTCTGTCAAACGAGCGCACGAGCCGCACCATATCGCTTGACTGCTCCAAAATCTTTTGAGCGTGACTTAGGGCGAATTTTCCGTTTTCGTTTAGTACCATTTTATTCTTGCTGCGCTCAAAAAGTGTTACGCCTAAATCCTCCTCCAGCTTTCTCATTGAGCGCGTAAGCGTCGGCTGAGAAATAAAGAGCTTTTCGGCGGCGGCGGACAGCGTTCCGCATTTCGCGAATACAACAAATTGTTCAAGGACGGATAATTCAATCATGGTTATACCTCGTTTAATTAAATTCATACCAAAATTTAAATCGGAGCAAGCTCTGCTTTGCTTGCAAGGAGCAGAGCTTGCGACAGATTGCAATCTGCACATAGATTATAGCAAATATTTTTCACTAAAGCAAGAGCGGCAGCTAAAATTCTCACTATTCACTAATTGAATACTGCTATTCGAGATTGATATTGTACTTTCCACAAAAAGAGTGCTACAATTAAATTACAAAAGAAGCAGGGAGGAAATGAAAATGAGCTTTAATTTTTCGGTAACGACGAATGCGGTATTCGGAAACGGCAAAATATCGGAGCTTCACAGCTTTATAAATACGCCGAACGCGCCCGTTGCGGGTAAGAAAGCACTTGTTGTTATCTCAAACGGCAAATCAATGAGGGCGAACGGCTATCTTGACAGGGTGCTGCACGAATTAAACTTGGCGAATAGTGAGTATGTGGTATTCGATGAGGTCAGCTCCAATCCGACAAAGCGGGAAGCCGAGGCGGGCGGCAGAGCTGCTCGAAAGAGCGGCTGTGATTTTATCGTCGCACTCGGCGGCGGAAGCGTAATCGACGCGGCAAAGGCGATAGGAATTATGGCGGCAAACGAAAGTGATGATTTGTGGGAGTATGTAATGTTCGGAACAGGCAAAAAGCGTCAGCCGGAAAATGCGTCGCTTCCGATAGTCGCGATACCCACAACAGCCGGAACAGGCTCGGAAACGGACGGCGGCGCGGTTATAACCAATACCGACACAAACGAAAAAACGGGCGTGTTCGGCAAAGGTACAATGCCGAAATTGGCGATAATAGACCCCGAGCTTATGATGAGCGTTCCGCCGAAATTCAAGGCGTATCAGGGATTTGACGCGCTGTTTCACAGCACCGAGGGATTTATTTCAAACAAGCGCAATGAAATGAGTAAGACAGTCGCATCGGAGGCTATAAGAAATGTAAGTGCGAATCTTGAAAAAGCTGTGAATGACCTGAAGGATAATGACGCGATGAGCAAGGTCGCGTTCGGAAGCTACTTATCGGGCATTCAAATGACCGTCGGCTCGTGTACAAGTGCGCATCCGCTTGAGCACGCGCTGAGTGCGATGCACCCGAGCCTCCCTCATGGAGCGGGACTGATAATGATTTCAACGGCATTTTACGAAACATTTATTGAAAAGCACGTATGCGATGACAGATTTATTGAAATGGCGCGGCTTATGGGAATTAAAAACGCGTCGGAGCCTGCGGAGTTTATCATAGCGTTGGAGAGCTTAAAGACAGCCTGCGGCGTGGGCGATTTAAGGATGAGCGATTTTGGGATAACCCCTAATGAGTTTGCGGGAATGGTGCAAAACGCTCGCGACACACTTTGGACTAATTTCAAAAATGACCCTGTGCCGCTCACCGATGAGGAATGTCTTAAAATTTATCAAAAATCATACAAGTAAAGGAGTAACACTATTATGAAAAAGAAGCTTTTATCAATCATTACGGCTGCGGCGTTGACCGCGGGAATTATCCCATGCGTAACGGCGGCGGCACCAACAAGAGCCGAAGCACTTATCAGCATTATACAGACAATCGGCAAGGAAACGGAAGCGTTAAACTCAGCCGCCGAAAATCCGTTTGACGATGTTTCGGGCGATGCGGAAAAGTATGTCGCATACGCGTACCAAAACGGAATCGTTTCGGGTGTTGACGCGAACACCTTCGAACCGAACCGCGAGGTAACAGCCGAGGAATATTCGATAATGCTTGAACGCGCAAGGAGCTTAGCCGCAAGCTCCGATGACATTGCGGACGAGCAAAGCGAAAATGTGTTAAGCATTGCGGAGCAAGGAATATTCTCCTCCGGCGGGACGGTTACCGAGCCTGTCGAGGGTGAATTTGACAGCACCGCAAACTGGCTTGATTTTACCCGCGCCGGAAATACCGCGCACGTTGACCACGCGAATGTGCTTTACCAAATACCCGAGGATGAAACGGAGCTGCCGATGGTATTTTTGCACGGCTACGGTCAATCGAGAATGGGGTGGATGACAACACCCGACGGACGCGAGGGCTGGTCGAATTTCTTCTTAAAAGCCGGACACAGCGTATTCTTGGTTGACCAACCGAGACGCGGCGAAGCGGGAAGCACAGCATCTATGACAACCGACGCTATTGATACATGGTCGGAGGATTCAAAGGATTATATGCCGGGCGATCAGGCATGGTACACGCATTTCAGAATAGGACGCGGAACGTCAGACCGCTACGAGGGTTCGCAGTTCCCCGAGGGTGAGGACGCACTTGACCAATTCCTGCGTCAAATTACACCGAACACAGGCAGTTTCGATCAGGAGGTTATCGTTGCGGCAATGGACGAGGTTATGAGCGATGTCAGAGAAAAGACCGGACAAAAGAGCATTTATGTAACACATTCGCAGGGCGGCGCAATCGGTTGGTATGTAAACACCGAAAATGTCGCGGCAATCGTTGCGATTGAGCCGGGCGGAACGCCGGAAATCGGTTCGGAGCAATATAACAACCTGCTTGCTGCGGATATACCGATAGTTATCTATTTCGGTGACTATATAGATAACGGTCCCGAGGATATTGTGTCAACGTCATTTTGGAAAGGCGTAAAGGACGCGGCAGAGGAATTTGCCCAAAGCTATAATGCCGACGGCGGCAGCTGCACTGTGGTATCGCTCCCCGATATAGGAATAACAGGCAATTCGCACTTTATGTTCCAGGAGCTGAACAGCGACGAAATAGCCGCGCACGTAGAAATGTGGATAGATGAAAATGTAAATCAATAAAGGAGATTGCAATATGGAATACGTAGCATTAAACAACGGAGTAAAAATGCCTATCTTGGGATTTGGAGTATTTCAGGTACCCGACCCTGCGGTATGTGAAAAAGCGGTGCTTGACGCGATTGCGGCAGGCTACAGGCTTATCGACACAGCGGCGGCGTATATGAACGAGGAAGCTGTTGGAAACGCGATTAAAAAATGCGGCGTACCGCGTGAGGAGCTGTTTATCACGACAAAGCTGTGGGTGCAGGATATGACAAGCTATGACAGCACGAAAAAAGCAATCGAAACCTCAATGAACAAGCTCGGCGTTGATTATATTGACCTGTATTTAATTCATCAGCCGATGAATGATTATATCGGCGCGTACCGCGCGATGGAGGACGCGTATAAAGCGGGTAAGCTCCGCGCAATAGGCGTATGCAACTTTTATCCTCATGTGCTCTGTGATATTTGCGAAACCGTTGACGTTATCCCCGCCGTAAATCAGGTTGAGCTGCACCCGTTCTTTGCGCAGGCAGCCGCGCTTGAAACGATGAGGGAATACGGCGTAACGCCCGAGGCGTGGGGACCGTTCGCCGAGGGTAATTACGGAATATTTACGCACCCAGTGCTTACGGAAATCGGCACGAAATACGGCAAGAGTGCCGCACAGGTGGCGTTAAGGTGGAATATTCAAAGAGGCGTTGTCGTGATTCCGAAATCCGTTCATAAGGAGCGAATCGAGGAAAATATAAATGCCTTCGACTTCATGCTTTCCGATGAGGATATGGCGAAAATCTCTGCGCTTGATATGGGCAAAAGCGAGATTGTAAACCACTTTGACCCCGCGTTTGTGAAAATGATACACGGTTGGAAAATTCACGATTAAAAACAAAAGAAGGTATGCAATATGATATTTTACTTCACAGGCACAGGCAACAGCCTATACGCGGCAAAGCGGCTGGACAATGATTTAATAAGCATACCTCAGGCAATTCATGACAGCGTTAAAATATACAGTGCCGAGAAAATCGGCATTGTATGCCCCGTATACGGACACGAGATGCCGATGATGGTCAAGGATTTTTTGAAAAACGCGGAATTTGTGACGGATTACTTTTATGTTGTTCTGACCTACGGCAACAGGCATGCGGGCGCGGCAAAATGGGCGCGGGAATTTTTGGTGAGTATAGGAAAGTCCGCCGACTATATCAATGTTTTATTGACAGTTGATAATTTCCTGCCGTCGTTCGATATGGCGGAGCAGGTAAAAACAGCGGCGGCAAAGAATATTCCCGAACAGATTGCGGCGATAAAGCTCGACATTGACGCGCGGCGCAAATTCATAAGTCCCGTAACCGATGAGGATATTGCTTGGCACAATGAATTTGTCAGGCAAAATAAATATGTTGTCGCGAATATGGATAAGGCGATATATCATATCACATCAAGCTGTATCGGGTGCGGCATTTGTACAAAGGTTTGTCCCGCGGGATGTATTCATCTTGAAAATCAGCGGGCGGTGAACACGTCCGAGAATTGTCAAATGTGTATGGCGTGCGTACACCATTGCCCCGAATACGCGATCCGGCTCAATATCGGGGAAATGAACCCCGAAGCACGTTATCATAACCCGAATATACGCTTAAATGAAATTGTTGAGGCAAACGAACAAAGCAAGTACAGAAAGGAAGCGAAATACAATGAAAATGAAATGTATTATATCGACACTGACAGCGGCAGTGATTACAGCGAGCTGCGCGGTAAATATCTTTGCGCTGAGCGATGATATTTATTCCGCTGATTCCGCAGTGCCGGCGCAGGCATTGACACAAATGACCGACGATGAAAGGACCGATTTTGTGAATGAGCATTTGGATAAGAAAGAACAGCATTTATCCACTCTTGTAACAATGACCGCAAATCGTCAGACGGATTTACTTGCCGATGAAATAGAATCGGCGTTGAATGACGGTGTAAGCGCGGTTGAGATAAAGGAGGCTATCTATCACAGCGGCGCGTATTGCGGACTTACCCGCGCGGCGGAAGCGCTTGACGCGGCGGACGCGGCTCTTGCCGCACTCGGCGAGGATACGGAGTATTCAAGCCGAATTACTTGGAGCGAGGATGAGCGGTACGATAAGGGTCTTGCGGTTCAAAGATACCTTTTCGGTTCCGGGATAGGCACGATAACCGATGATATGGAGGAATCGCTTAAGCTGCAAAATCTCTATCTTTCGGGCATATGCTTCGGTGATTTCTATAACCGAAGCGGGTTGTCGCTTTACACAAGAGAGTTTTTAACGCTGTGTACCATAGCGGCGAACGGTAATTGCGCAAGCCAATTAAGCGGTCATGTGAGCGGCAATTTAAGCATCGGTCACGATAAGGATATGCTCCGCGCGGCAATGCTTTTAAATGAGGAATATAACGGAGTGGAAAAAACAGAGCTTGCCTTGGAGGTTATAAACTCATCAACGGTTGAGCTTAACGAGAGCCCGTCACCGGAGCCTGAAATTTCCGAAAATACCGTCGAAACCTCATACAGCAGTGATTCCGAGGAAATTCTTGCGATATTCGACCATTTCAAAGCCGATGATACAGACGGATATATAGACGCAAATCTTGACGCGGCAACGCAGGAGCTTTTAAACGCGGCAACCGAAGCCGTTATAGCCGGAACGGAAATTCCGACCTCCGATAATGCGGCGGTGCAGGCATTGATTGATATTGCGGTAATGACCGCCGAGGGCGGACGCGAGGAGGAAATTCCCGCGAAGGTCGCGGAAAGCTTTACTGTTGGAAACACGGCGGATATGATGCTTGCGGTTCCGCTTTTGACAACTCCGTATAACGGTTTTCCGAGAACGCTCAATATGCGCGGCACTCTGGCGGCGGCTATTGAGGAAGCAACAAGCGACGCGGCGGAAAATATGACAATAACAATGCAGATAGGCAATCCTGTTATGACCGTAAACGGTGTTGATAACAATATTGACGATAACGGCACAGCTCCTGTTATTGTGGACGACAGAACACTTTTGCCGATAAGAGCGTTTGTTGAAGCTATAGGCGGCAGCGTTGATTGGAACGGTGATACAAGCACGGCAACACTTGCTTATAACGGAGATGTCATCACGCTTACAATCGGCAGTACAACGGCATATTTAAACAGTACCGCAAACGAGCTTGATGTTGCGCCTGTAATCATTAACGACCGCACAATGCTCCCAATTAGATTTATTGCTGAGAGCTTTGGCTATACAGTCCTTTGGTCGCAGGAGTCGCAGACGGTCACGATAATCGACGCGGATACGATAGAAAATGTATTCGGACAAGGCGATGTAAACCCCGCGGGCGCGTGGTTTACGGGTCAATCGTATTTAAATTCTCTCACATCTTATGATGAGGATATGCAAATACCGTCGTTCGGACAGGTAACCTTTGAGCCGTGTACAAGAACAGATTGGCACTATCACGACGGCGGGCAGATTTTGCTTGTTACCGAGGGTGTCGGCGTACTCGGAATTGAGGGTGAGCCGGCAAGAATTATGCAGGCGGGTGACGTTATATTTATTCCGCCCGGCAAGCGTCACTTTCATTCGGCTATAAACGACAGCTGGTTTGCGCATATCGCAATCAGCGTAAATCCCGACGCGGGAACCACGAATTGGTTTGAAAAGGTTTCCGACGATGAGTATTTATCGGCGGTCGCGGAGGCTCTTGAAAACGGCACGATACGTGAAAAGGGCGAGACGATGTTCGATATGGGCGAGGAATTTGCGGCGGACGGCTATACCGGCACAATTCACAAAAACGTGCTTGTGGAGTATGAGGACGTGTATAATTGCCCGGAGGTTGATTATTACACCATGGAGGCAGGCGCAAGGACGGCATGGCATTCTCACGAAAGCGGCGGGATTTTGCTTGTAACGGACGGAACAGGATTTTATCAAGAGGAGGGCGGCGACGTTCAAGTAATAACTGCGGGTGACGTTATCACTACACAAGCGGGAGTTATGAATTGGCACGGCGCGGCGGATGAACAATTCGCATATATTGAAGTAAACGCCAAGCCCGGAAATGACGCTGTTACTTGGGGCGATGCCGTAACCGATGAGGAATATTCCAAGGTCAAAGCGGGAGCGGATTTGGCGGTTGTCGAAACATCCGCGGGCACCGTTCAAGGTTACATTAGCAACGATATTTACACATACCGCGGCATTCCCTATGCCGAGGCGGACGAGCGGTTTGTTCCAGCGCATTCGGTTGAAAGCTGGGACGGCGTAAAAACCGCGTATTCATACGGCGCAATCTCGCCGCAGTCGGGCGTGAGCGAGGGCGCGGACGAAAATTGTCAGAACCTAAACATATGGACACCCGGCGTAAACGACGGTGAAAAGCGCGCGGTAATGGTATGGCTGCACGGCGGCGGATTTTCGACCGGCTCATCCATCGCAAGTCCGACATATGACGGCGAGAATTTGAGCAAAAAGGGCGATGTGGTTGTTGTTTCGATAAATCACAGGCTAAACGCGCTCGGACATTTGGATTTATCGGCTTATGATGAAAAATACAAATATTCGGCAAATGTCGGCATTACCGATATTGTCGCGGCACTCGAATGGATTCAGGATAATATCGAGCAATTCGGCGGCGACCCCGATAATGTCACCGTGTTCGGCGAATCGGGCGGCGGCGCAAAGGTGTTGGCTCTTATGACAAGTCCGTATGCGAAAGGACTGTTCCACAAGGGCATTGTTGAAAGCGGCGCGACAGAAAACATGGGCGCGAAATTCACCTCACAGGAGGTAAGCAGCCGTTTGACCGAGGTGATTCTTGATGAGCTTGGAATTTCCGAGGACAATATCGAGGCACTGCAAACCGTGCCGTATGATGAGCTTGCGGCGGCATCCGATACCGCTTTGGTGAAAACAGCGGAGGAATTGGGGATATACGAGGAATTTGTAAACGGTTATTCGCTCCTCTGGGAGCCTGTCGTTGACGGCGACTATATCCCGACAAGTCCCGTAACGGAGGATTCGTTTGCCGAAGCGGGCTTTGATGTACCCCTGCTTATCGGCTCCAACCTTAACGAATGGACGGTTTGGGGCGGCGGTCTTGCGAATCCCGACGAGGAAATGAGCGAAACAGAGCTTTCGGCGGCAATGACGGAAAAATACGGCGATAACGCCGATGCCGTAGCTGCCGCATTTGCCGAGGCGTATCCGAACGAGACGGCAGCCTCCGCGCTTTATGTGGATTCGACGCTGATACGGCTGCCTATATTGAAGCTTACGGCTCATAAAGCCGACCAAGGCGGCGCGCCCGTTTACTCGTATGTGTTTACGTGGGGAACGTCATATCATACGGCGGAAATTCCGTTTGTATTCAATAATATTGACAGAACCTCGGTAAGCGGGGATGTTGACGAGGCAAAGGCTCTGTCGGACGTTATGAGTCAGGCGTGGATAAATTTCGCGAAAACCGGCGACCCGAACGGCGAGGGCGTTCCGAATTGGGAGCCGTACACTCGCGAGGGCGGCGCGACGATGATTTTTGACAACGAGTCGGGTTTGGTTTACAACCACGATAAGGAGCTTATGTCGATACTGGCTCCGGACTATATCTATTAAGCAGGAGGATTTACATTATGAAAAGAGCATTTTTAATATTGTTGGCATTGGTCTTGATGATGACCTGCTGCATAACAGGCTGCGCGGCGAATACAAACGATACAGCCTACGCAAACGCAGATACTCTTACGATAACAATGCAGATTGATAACCCCGTTATGGCGGTAAACGGAGTTGAACAAAGCATTGACGATAACCAAACCGCGCCGAAAATTATAAATGACAGAACTCTTGTTCCCGTCCGCGCGGTTATTGAAGCTATGGGCGGCACTGCTGAATGGGACGCGGACACACAAACGGCAACGCTTACATACAGCGGCGATGAAATTCGCCTTGTAATAGACAGCACAACGGCATATTTAAACGATGCCGCAAACGAGCTTGATGCTGCTCCGACAATTATCAACGACCGCACAATGCTCCCGATTAGATTTATAGCCGAGAGCTTCGGATTTGATGTTGAATGGGACGGCGATACCGAAACCGTAACAATCACAGGGGCGGCGGAAGCTGCGACAGAACCGACTGCGGAGCCGACAGTCGAGCCTACACAGGAGCCGGAAGATGAAATATCCGAGGACGGCGGCAAGGTATTGATTGTGTATTACTCGGCGACCGGCACAACAGAAAAGGTTGCAAACATCATAGCGGATGCCTTGGGCGGAGATTTATTTGAAATAGTTCCCGTTGAACCGTACACGGATGATGACCTTGATTGGACGGACGATAACAGCCGAGTTACACTCGAACACGATAATGAGCTTTTGCGTGATGTTGAGCTTGTATCGGCTGAGGTTGAAAATTGGGATGAGTATGACACTGTATTCATCGGCTATCCGATATGGTGGGGTATTGCGGCTTGGCCTGTAAATAACTTTGTAAAGGTAAATGATTTTACGGGTAAGACGGTAATTCCGTTCTGCACCTCATCATCCTCCGGCATAGGCGAAAGCGGCGATCTGCTTGAGGAAATGACAAACACCGGCACTTGGCTTGAAGGCGAAAGACTGCGCTCAAGCGTCAGTGATGATGATATTCTCGATTGGATAGAGGAGCTGGGGTTGTAAGATAAAACGAGGTTTTAAATATTTACTACAAACAAAAAACAACGAGGTGTACAAAATAGCATCTCGTTGTTTTTTGTTCGTTTAATTTCCGACTGCCTCTGACAGCAGCTTCCTCGCACGGTTAAAATACACACTGCGGGCTGCGGGAGTGTCTGGATAATAACAGGAGTCAATGCCGTCATAATTCGCGACGTCATAGCCTGCGCCTTTGGATTGATAGATTACCGTGTACGCTTCTTTAAGTGCCTCATCATATGGTTCGCCGTTTTCGACCGCATCGTCAATCATTTCAGAATAGTAATCTGTTGTTTTTTTAATTTCCTCATACGGAAGTCCTCTCAGTCTGTCCTCAAGACCGCTTAAAAATTCAGATTTATTCATCGTATTCCTCCTTTATAAAGTCGTATGCTTTCATCACGCTTTTCCATTCTTCAAGAAATTCATAAATTTTATTTATGCCGCTTTCCGTTATTTTGTAATACTTTCGCAGACGGCTGTTATGCTCCACGGTGTATACCGTGATACAGCCCGATGCCTCAAGCCGCTTTAATATGGGGTAAAGCGTGGATTCCGATATTTCCACGTAGGGCGAAATATCCTTTATTATTTTATATCCGTAGGAATCCTCTTTCTTTATAGCGGTAAGCACGCATATCTCAAGAAGCCCGCGTTTTAATTGAGCGTCCATCTAAATGCCCCCTTTCACATAATACTATACAACACATAGTATAATTTGTCAAGAGGTATTTTAAAATTTTATATAACACCAACGACAATTAAACAATCAAAACCCAGCAGCATTGACAAACACAGCTCTTTGAGGTATACTAAACGTAGACGAAAAGAGCGTTTGGTCGTTATTAGGGGCGCTGTAAAAATTACAATATGAATGATTTTAGAAAATGACAGCGTGGATTACGTATCGGCAATATGTTCGAGCCGGAAAAGGATTTAAGGTAAAAAATGTGCGCTGATGATGTAATTTTAGAACGTGAGGGGATATTATGATTATTTACGCTACAAAGCAAACGGTGGACAGATATGGAATACGTATGCCGGATGAGTTCGAGAATCCGCGTGTACGCGCCCTTGCGCACAGCACGTATGAGCGTGAGCGGGGCGACGGACTGCTTGAGTGGGGAGCGAAGCTCTTTTATTTCGACCGCCGTAAATGTATTCAGTTTTGCAATTTCGCAAGCAAGCTTACCGTTATATTGGCGGATATAAAGAAGAATGAGCTGAAGTTCGCGCCAAACGCCATAGCGGAAAATTTGTTTAACATATATTCCGACGATAAGAAAATGACAGCCCTGCTTGAGCGATTTTTCGCGGAGCATCCGATAGCGTGCTATTCAAAGCTTACCGACAGGAGCATAATATCGACGCTGAACCGCACGCAGTCGGATTATTTGTACGACGGATATCGTCTTTATGATTTTATCGAGGATAATATTTTGCATACCTTGAAGCTGAATAAGGTGATTAATAAAGAGAATCCCGTGTCGAAAAATGTGAACGGAAAAAGAGAATATTTTTTTCCGGCGGAGGAATTCGCGGCTCTGCTTAAGGCTCGTTACGCTCCGGGTAAAGGCAGACTGTTTATGTAATTTTAATGCGGCGCGGACAGCGCGGGGAAGTCAAGGAGTAAAGCGAAAGGAGATTTTAAATTATGAGGTATCAAAGCAAAGAGGAATTTGAAAAGGCAAACGTATTCGGAACGGGCGAGGCGAATACCGCGTTCGCGCGATATTTCATCGGAAATTCGTTTTTAAATCCGCTCACCGACCCGAGCGAATGTCCGGTATTTTTGGCGAACGTAACCTTTGAACCCGGATGCCGCAATAATTGGCATATTCATCACGCGGATAAGGGCGGCGGACAGATACTTATCTGCACCGCGGGCGAGGGCTGGTATCAGGAGGAGGGCAAAGCGCCCGTAAGCCTTGCTCCCGGAAAGGTAATCGTTATCCCGCCGGAGGTAAAGCATTGGCACGGCGCGAAGGCGGACAGCTACTTCAGCCATATCGCGGTCGAGGTCCCCGGCGAAAACACCTCAAACGAATGGTGCGAGCCGGTCGATGACGCAAGTTATCAAAATCTGTAATAAACCAAAATTTTAACCCGCCGCCTTGATTGTAAGGCGGCGGGTTTGTGTTTGTTGTTAATTTAAATTTATACTATTATAGCGGACGACCGTAATTGTCTTTAAACGATCCTACAAGGATTAAAATAAAGTCAATTAACCAACCTATTCCAAATAATCCGCCTGTGAATAAATACAAAATTCCGGTTCCGACTTTACCCACATAAAATCTATGCGCACCCAAACCGCCAAGGAATATGCAAAGCAATAACGCTACTATTCTGCTCTTCGGTGATGCCATAGGGAAACCGGCATTTTGATTTGTGTTTGTGTTTATGTTTGAACTTGTGTTTGTAATGTTAATCTGTGGTGTTGCCGTAGCCGCGGCGGCGGATTTGTTTTCATCGAAAACCTTGTCAAGATCATTTTTGCAATACATCTTGCCCTTTATTTCAACCAAACAATCCTTGCAGAAAGGTTTGCCGCAGTATGTACACATTCCCAC
>JAJQAT010000222.1 GCA_021203665.1 Bacillota bacterium | reverse complement strand
GGCTTTTAATAAACGCCCCTTTTTCCCTTTCCCTGTTAAACACGGGGACTTAGACACTTACCGCTGTATCCATACGAATTAACAGATTCCTTACTCACAAATTCTTTAATATCACAATAATAATACCACAAATAATTTTTTTTGTAAATATAGTTTGATTGACGTACAACCAAAAGTATGTTATACTTAAAGTACTGACTATTTTGCAAAGGAGCGCGGATGTATGAAACCAATTCTCAGTATTATTGTACCCGTTTATAATGTGCGCGCTTTTTTGGAAAAATGCCTTGACAGCATTCTCGCTCAAACCTTTAAGGATTTTGAGCTTATAATAGTGGACGACGGCTCCACCGACGGCAGCGGCGAAATATGCGACGCTTATGCCGAAAGGGACGGCAGAATCAAGGTTATACACAAAAATAACGGCGGCGTTGTAAACGCGAGAAAGGCGGGTATCGCCGCGGCATCGGGAACGTATGCGGGTTACGTGGACGGCGACGACTGGATAGACCCTCGTATGTACGAAGAAATGATTTTCCATATGCTGAAATACGACTGCGACCTTGTTATGTGCGACATCGCTCACGAGAGCAAGGCTTTGCCGTTTTCATCGGGCACCACCGTAATAAATCTCGAAAAAGGATATTACGGAAAAGAGGGCATACGCGAAAAAATACTCCCTAATATGATTTACGCCGGCGAATTTTATAAATTCGGAATTTACCCCGTTATCTGGAATAAGCTTTACAAGCGCGAAAAGCTGATAAAGCACCAGATGGCGGTTGACGAGCGAATCAAAATCGGCGAGGACGCGGCGTGCGTTTACCCGTATATTTTCGACTGCGGCGGCATTTATTTTATCAAGGATTTGTCGCTGTACCACTACAGGCACTCCGGAAATCAGATGACCGCCTTGTACGACAAAAGCTATTTCGACAGGTTTAAGGCTCTGCATGAATTTTTTTCGCGCTCGGAAATCGCCGCTTCACCCTACTCGGGTCAGCTTGATTATTACTACGCGTATATGCTTAAAAACACGATAAGCAACGAGCTTAAAAGAGGAAATCATATTCCGTTCGGGGAAAAGCTCAAAAATATAGAAACGATATGCGCCTTTGCCTCGGAGGAGGGATTTATTGACAGGATTGATATTTCCGCGTTTCCGCACGGACTGTATTTCAAGCTTATAAAGAGCAAAAAATATTTCCCGCTCGCAATGGGAATATCCGTAATTAGGCTTATTCAAAGGTTTTTTGGGTGAATTAAATGAAAGCAAGTAATCTGAAGTCCGGCTTCATACTCTCGTATGCGGCGATTTTTATCCAAAGCGTAATAAGCATTATGTACACGCCCGTTATGATTCGTTTGCTTGGGCAAACCGATTACGGGCTTTTGCAGCTTGCCGTTTCGACTGTTTCAAACCTCGGCATATTGAGCTTCGGCTTCGGCAGCTCGTATTTGCGGTTTTATTCAAAATACAAGGCGTCCGACGACGCGCGGGCAATATCCGCGCTGAACGGTATGTTCGCGGTTATTTTTACCGCCGTCGCGGTTATATCGCTTATCGCGGGCGGAATTGTGACCTTTAACACGGATTTGATATTCTCCAATACGATGTCCGCCGGTGAATTGTCCACGCTTAAAATACTGCTCGGAATAATGACGGTAAATCTCGCCGTGTCGTTTCCATGCACCGTGTTCGACTCCTACATAATGTCGCAGGAGCGGTTTTCGTTTCAGAAAGCGCTTACCATTGTGACCTCGCTTTTAAATCCCATGCTTACGTTTCCGCTGCTTATCGCGGGAAAGGGTCCGGTGTCCGCGGCGGTATGCACAACGGTAATAACGGCTGTGCGCCTTATCGCAAGTATGGTTTTCTGCTTAAAGCGTCTTAAAATGACGTTTATATTTACGTTTGACAAGTCGGTATTCAAGCAGCTTTTCGTTTTTTCGTTTTTTGTGTTTTTAAATATAATCAGCGATCAGATAAACTGGAATGTTGACAAAACCCTGCTCGGAATTATAAAAGGCTCCGAAAGTGTGGCGGTTTACTCCGTCGGCTCGCAGTTTAACAGCTATTTCCTGACATTCTCATACGCGCTTTCTTCTCTGCTCTCTCCGAGGGCTTACTCACTTGTTTCAAAAACCAAGAACGACAGGCTGATAACAAAATTTTTCGCCGAGTTCGGAAGATGGCAGTTTATTGTGATGGGTTATATTTTTATGATATTTCTCGCGGTCGGCAAGCCGTTTATGCGGCTGTGGTCGGGCATTGACAGCGATATTCCCTATTACACCGCGCTGCTGCTTATTTCGCCGCTGCTTATAACGTCGATACAGTCAATCGGAATTGAAATTCAGCGCGCAAAGGATATGCACCGTTTCCGCTCGGTTCTTTATATTATGACCGCCGGAATAAATATAGCGTTGAGCATTCCTCTTTGCGTAAAATACGGCGCACTCGGCTGCGCGGCTGGCACCTGCGCGGTGCTTATTATCGGCAATATTATTATAATGAATGTCTATTATCACAAGCGCGTGGGAATTAATATCTTTTATTTTTGGCGCGAGATTTTTAAATTTATCCCGTCGCTCGTTCTTCCCGCCGCCTCGATTATACTGATACGGCATTTTATATGGGAAAATTTCCTGTCGGTAATCGTGTGCGGAATCGTTTTTTCAATCATATACGCCGGCTCCGTATTCCTTTTCGGACTGAACGGTTCCGAAAGAAAATTGATAACAAAAAGAAAAAATTAGCTTGCGTCAGAAATATGCCGCAAGCTGTTTTTTTACAGATTCGCTTTTAAAAATTCCTCCACCGCCGCGGCGGCTTCATTTTCGTCGCTTCCGTCAACCGTTATCCTTATCGTTTGTCCGCTTCTTACGCCGAGTCCCATTACGGCGAATATCCGCTTCGCGTCGCCCGTTTTTCCGTCCTTTTCAATCGTGATTGACGATTGATATTTCGCCGCCTCCTTTACAAGAATACCCGCCGGTCTCGCGTGTATGCCCTGCGGGTCGGTGATTGTGTAGTTAAATTCCTTCATAATTATTGCTCCTTACATTTATTATTTTAGTCTTTCCCGTTTTAATATAATTATGACGCGGCAAGAAAATATTTTCGCGCACGGCATAATATGTCCGTTAAAATATTGACTTTTTGAGGATACTATATTATAATGTAAATACTACCATATCTATAGGAAATAAGAATTTCACGCGCGGACGCGCAAATACATGAAATCGGGTGAACACATTGATTTTGGAC
>JAJQAT010000219.1 GCA_021203665.1 Bacillota bacterium | reverse complement strand
GTAACAGCCCTGCTTGGCATAGCCTTCCATGAGTGCGCGCATATTATATATCTGAATTTCAAAAAAGAAAACGAAATAATAAAGGATATAGAAAACGGAAAAATATATGGAGATTTCGATGCGGAAACACCCGAAAAGGAAGCCTTAGCTGATGAGCTGCGTAACGCGGTTCAAAATCCGGCATATGGCAAGATAATGGTCCGGATATATCATACACTATCCAATATTATGTCCGATGTTCATGATGAGGGAAAAATGTGCAGATATTTCCACGGTCTGGTAGAAAAGGCAATCACATTTTCTACAGAATCACTTCGTTCCGGAGGACAGTCGGTTGAAACCATGATGAAAAGTCTTGAAAATGGTAAATTAAATAAGCTGTCCGTTATGTATTCGGTTATTTTGCAATTCGCAAGGTTCGGCAGTGTCATTATCGAGGACGATACCGATATTCACGAGAATGAGTTTATTAATAAATTAGATAATATATCTCATTCCATTCAAGACGGTTGTAATACCGATGATTTAACGGTGAAATATAGTGCGATAAATAATTGCGTGCTGACCTTATGGCCGTTCATAAAAGAATTGGTAAACGAAAGCGAAAATCAGAATAGTCAAAATGGAAATGATGAAAATAGCGGCAATTCGTCTCAAAACCAAAGTGAAGAAGAGAACAGTAATTCATCTCAGAGTCAAAGTGAAGGGAATAATACCAATTCCTCTCAAGGCGCAGGACAAGATTCTGCCGATCCGAGTGAAGAAACCGTAAATAATGTTTTACAGAGCCTGAGTGAAGGTGTTAAGCAGGGAATAGGTGAGGAATCAACCTCGCCTCGAAACATTGAGCATAATACCAAAGCGGCACAACGTTATGATGAAACCGGTAAAAACCAATCATCTCCGATGAGTGACGATGACGCAAATAATATTATCAATAACGCGGTTAATCAAATGACAAAGCAGCTCGCAACTCAAAAGGCTGAAAATGAAGTCGAGAATAAAGCCATGTCTGAGGAGAATGCAGTTATTCAAACGGTTAATATGACAAGCTCTCACAAGGGCAAGAAAACACATATTATAAGGGACCTTGACGTATCGGAAAGCGATAAGAAAAAATATGACAAATATATGCGTGAGCTTGGGTCTGTTTCCAAAACATTACAGCGTCAGATGATGAACGCTTTAAGGGATTTGAAGGACGGATCAGTAGCGAAACATAAATTATACGGCAGAAGAATAGAGGCTACGGACTCATACAGGCTTGACGGCAGATGCTTTTCCAATAAAAAGCTGCCTCAAGATTTGCCCGACATGGCTATTTCGGTGTTAATAGACCAATCCGGGTCTATGATGGGTCCGAGAATAGAGGCATCACGCAAAGCGGCTATACTGCTCCACGACTTCGCGGCGGGATTGAATATTCCTATAAGCATCGCGGGTCATTGCACTTCTTTCGACGGGATTAGCTATTTCCCGTATGTGGGTTTTGAACGGATTAACAGAAACGATAAATACCGTTTGATGCATATAGATTGGAAAAACGCGTGTAATCGTGACGGAATGGCGGTAAATATAGCGGCGGATTTGCTTCAAAAGCGTCCCGAGGCTATCAAGCTCCTCATTATTATTTCAGACGGTCAGCCTAATGACAGTAATTACGGAGGCGAACAAGCAAAAAAGGATATACAAGAAATAGTAAGACGATACAAGAAAAAGGGCATAGAAACCTTTGCGGCGGCGATAGGCGACGATAAAGACCGAATAAAAGAAATTTATCGCGAGGGATTTTTGGATATAGACGACATCTCAAAGCTGCCTAAAACACTTGTAAAGTTGGTTAAGAAAAGAATTATTGCATAATAAGAAAGGCGGTACAGATTAATTTCTGTATCGCTTTTTGTCTGCAAAAATCAAACAATAGTTGACTTTTCTTACATGGAACACGCAAACAATCGATGGTGTATCCTATTATGCCGAGCTTCCTTCGCGTACATATACAGGTGAAGAAATAGAATTCACTGCTGTTGATATGATTGACTGGGATTATCGGTCTATCTTAAGCTCTCTTGATATATCATACAAGGATAATACAAACGCAGGAACGGGATATATGACATTCTCCGCTGACGGCTCAAACGTTATTGGAAGTATGACATTCCCATTCACCATCGACCCTGCCGACATATCAACCGATGTAACCATCTCCTCCATAGAGGACCAAGTATACAAGGGCGAGGCTCTGACGCCGGCTATAACGGCAACGTATAACGGTATGACGCTTGTTGAGGGTACGGACTACACCGTAGAATACAGCAATAATAACGCTGTAGGTATGGGCAAGGCGACCATTACAGGTATCGGCAACTATACGGGTACGGTTACTAAGACGTTTACGATTAATGAATATGACCCAGGTAACGAAATAGTTCCGATAGATATAGAAGATGTAAGTATTACACTAAATGCCGATTCATATACATATACCGGTAGCGAGATTGTTCCTTCGTTGAAAGTAGATTATACAATAAATGAAACAGCCGAATATTATTATACGCTTGTTGAGGGTGAGGATTACACAATCACATGTACCAATAACATCGATGTCGGTACGGCTACATATACGATAACAGGTATTGAGCAAGGTGACGGCGGATTTACAGGTACTACAAAAGCTGCTACCTTTACTATTACCGCAGCTCAAATATCGTCAGCAACGATGTACGGCAGTATATCCGATCAATATTATACCGGCGAAGAGATAACACCTAATGATGAGGTGGCTCTCAAATTCAACGGTGCGATACTTGTTGAGGACGAAGATTATGTATTAATTCCCTCCGATAACATTTATGCGGGTACAGCTACCATGACAATCAGAGGTATCGGTAATTTCACCGGAACGGATACTACAACATTCACTATCCTATCCACCGAGCTTACGGAAAGCAATGTAACGGTAAGTGATATAGAAGACGTTACGTATAACAAGAGCGCGCAGGAACCCGAACCCGATGTTTATTTGGACGGTGTTCTATTGACAAAAGACGTTGATTATACACTGTCGTATGAAAACAACACTAACGCGGGTACGGCTACCGTAATCATAACCGGTAAAGACAACTGTACCGGTGAGATACGTAAGGATTTCACCATTAAGCCCAAATCCGGAAATATGTTTATCATCATATTGCTTGATGATTGGCAGTAAAAAATAGGGCAGGGGACGAATCCCCTGCCTCAGACTGTAGACAAAAGTGTCAGGCTACACCTTTATAGCCTGACACTTTTGCA
>JAJQAT010000227.1:10116-22135 GCA_021203665.1 Bacillota bacterium | reverse complement strand
GCCTTCCCTTGGGGGAAGGTGGCACACGCCGCAGGCGGGTGTCGGATGAGGGAAGCCTCCCTTGTCTAAAGGGAGGGGGCATTTGCGCAGCAAATGACGGAGGGATTCCTTACCCGCTCCTCGTAGAGGGCGCCCATTGGGCGCCCTGAATCCCTCCACCACCTTCGCCCATGCGAAATGCAAAGCATTTCGATCGCCTCCCTTTGACAAGGGAGGCTTGCAGAGCGTTGACGGGAATGCGGGTGCAAAAACGGCAGCGGAAAATTTGCTGCCGTTTTACAGTATTTATTGAGTTAAATCAAAGGTTTTCACCGTGTCCAGCGGGGACATACCGCTTACGCTGTCCCATATATAGAGCTTTGCCGCGGCGGCGTTTTGAGTGTTCGCAAACATCTCAAAGGTACATTCGACCGTTTCAAGCGGGTCTATGCTTACGCTTTGGAACGTAAGCGCGATAAGCGCGCCGTCCTCATCGTAAAACGCGATTACCGCGTCGCCCGACACGGTGCTGTCGCCGCTGTTGGTAAGCTCTGCCGCCGCCGCGGTCAAATTCCACAATGACGCGTAATCGGTCATGCTCGCAAGAATCGTGCCCGCCGCGTTTGAAAGCTCGATTTCCGCCGAGTTTAACGCGGTGTCGTACACGACTATGGTTATATCGTCCGCGTCCAATCCCGATATGTCAAATTCAGCCGTGCAGGCTCCTCCTTTTTTCGCGTCCGCCGCATAGCTTTGGCAGTCCTCCTCGCCGTCCTCATCGGTGTAGATTATATCAGTGCAGTACAAATAGTTGTTATCGCTTGCGGAAACATAGAGCGTGCCGCCGTCAATATGAACGTCCGTTATCTCCGGAGCCGTCCTGTCAACCGTGACCGGCAGCGTGAAGCTCTCGGTTTTTGCGCCGTCGTAATTGAACTCGCCGCTCACCTTTAGTATATATTCGCCCTCCGGCATCTCGCTTTCATCAAGGTCGTCAAGCTCGTAAAAATCTATACCCGTTCCGTAATATTTGGGGATTACATCCTCTGTCGTTTGCAGAATATCAAGGCTTTCTCCCATAAATTCAAGCGTAAGATTCTTAACCGCGCGCCACGCCGTCAGCTCCAAGCCTAAGATGTCGCCCATGCCGTCGCCGTTCGGGGATATGGCAATCATGTCCTTGTTATATTCCCCGTTCGCATCCATGCCGAGGCAGAACGCGTATGCCGCTCTGCCCTCGCTCAAACAGCTGTACAGGTATGTTCCGTCAAGACCCAACTCCTCATTGACGAGGGTGCTTCCGTCCGCGTCGTACATGGTGCTGTCGAATACGTGCTGCGCCGTCCAGTCGCCGTAAAAGCCCGCGAACGGCATACTTATGGTCGGAATATCACTGCCGCCGCTTACCGCAAGGGTTACAAAGCCGTCTACATAAAATCCGTTCTTGAATATTTTGCCTATTTCCTTAACCTCATCACTGTCAAGCGTGACATTTATGCTTACCTCGGTCTCGCCGCCGGCGGGAACCGTGATACTGTCGGGAATGTCGCTTTCGGCAACCGTCATGCGGACGGCGTTATTTAAGACAACGTAATTATTTCCGTCCTCGTCGGTTTGGTATCCGTCGGTCAGCACGTCAAGCGATACGCTGTCATATACGACCTCTTCATCCGTCAGATTTTTAACCGTAAAATCAAGCGTAAAGCTGCCGCCGATTTCGCCCAGGCTGAGCTTTGACTTGCCGCTGTCTCCTATAAATACCGCCGCCGTTTTCATTGCCGCCGCGGTGTTTACCATGCCCGCGCCCTGAACGCGCGGCGAATACGGCACGACCTCGCCGTCGGTGTTTTCCGGCTGTTCTATTATATCCGCCGCCGACATCAGCATATTTTCTATAAGGCTCGCGCGCTCTGCGCCGCTTACCGCGTCTCCGTTTTCATCGAGAAATTCGTTTTTGTCAAGGTACTCGTTCATCAATGCCGCAACTCCCGCCATATACGGCGCCGCCATGGATGTTCCGCTGTAGCTGTCGTATTCGTCATCGGGAACGGAGGAGTATATATTGGCTCCGGGCGCCGTGATTTCCGGCTTTAACTCAAGTGTTTCATCAATGCCGACCGACGTTTTATACCACATGGTTTCGGTGTCCTCGGCGGGTAAGCAAAGCAGTGCCGACGCGGTAACCGTCACGGTCTTTTTCTCGGCTTCCTTTAAATATTCGCCGCTCGATTTCTCAATCATAACGGTGGGAAGCGAAAGATTGATTGTGTTTACAAAGTTTGCCGTGCCGTCCTCGGTATTGCATAAAATTACCGCCGACGCGCCCGCGGCTTTCGCGTTATTGACCTTTTCGTCAAATTGGATTTCGCCGCGGTCTATGAGCGCGATTTTTCCGTTTACGTCCGTGTTTTCAAAATCCTCGGCATAGCCCAATCCGCAATAGACATACTCAATCGTTTGTCCGTCATAAATCGTGTCAAAGGAGCTGTCCGAATAGGTGTTTTCGCAATAAATTATCTTGCCGTCCGCCGCTTTAAGTATAGCCAAATCATTGAAGAAGTAGGAATTATTCGCCGCCGCGACCGCTGTAGCCGCGCTGTAAACAGCCGGTGAGCCGGACGTGGAATAATCGGGTGTCAAAGTGTCGGCGGTCAGCTCGTTATATCCGATTCCCGAGTTGCACTCGGCAACGGTAATTATCACTCCGGCGTTTCTCGCGTTTTCAAATACCTCGGCATAAATCGGATCGCTCGCCTCGGATACGTAAGTCAAGCCAAAGCTCATATTTATCGCGCATACGCCCATCTTAACCGCGTCGTCCGCCGCCGCGACAGATGCCGCCGTGTCAATATTGCCGTCTGCCGTACCGACCTTCATAAGCACAAGCTGTGCCTCGGGCGCAACTCCGGAAAAGGTATATTCCTTTTCCTCTCCGTTTTCGTCCTTCGCGTTGACCGCGGCTCCGCTTCCCGCGGCAATGCCCGCGACGTGTGTTCCGTGATATGTTTCGACGTCGCTTGAATATGTATCGGATGTGCCGTTCACGTAATCATACGCGAACGGTATTTTTGCGCTTTTGTAAACCTGATTCGCGGCAACATCAACATTCATCGCGCTGCTCTTTATTATATTCGCCACGTCGCTTTTGGACAGCGCGGGATTTTCCGGCTCTACAGAGAAAAATTCATGTCCGGTATCAAATTCGTTATCGAGTATCGCTATAACCTGTCCCTCGCCGGTGTAACCCGTATCGGCGGTGCTGTCCGCCGTTTGAGTCGGGAGCGATGACGTCATATCAACAGCCGTCGCGAGATTTGTTTCCATTGCTTGGGCTATTGTTACGCTTTTAACGCCGTCAACAGCCTTTATTTCGTCCATCTTGCTTTTCGGCGCGTCGATTGAAAAGCCGTTAAGCACAGCCGTATAGGTATACCCCGCACCGGTTTTTATACCTGTCTTTTTTTGAATTTCGCTTAAAACCCTCTTCTGTGTTTTAAGAAGCTCGCTTTCGCGCTTTTGCGCCTCACTCGTGTCAATGTAGTCCGTGCCGAGCTGCGCGGCGGCATCAGATGCAAGAAGCGCGTCGCCCTCGACCTCCACGATAAAGGTGACGGTTTCGTCACCGTCATACTCGGCGTCATTGTCAATCGGAATCGCCGCAAACGCCGCGTTCGCGGTAAGCGACAACGCTGCCGCCGCCGAAATAAGTATTGTTATGAATTTCTTTATCATTGTCGATTCCTCCCGATATGTTCCTCTCGCTGAATAAAATATATCACATCACCCGCGCCGTGTCAATGCTTTTCGCGACAGTTGGGGTGCGGACGGTTAAAGCGTGAATCCCCGAATCGTCTGCGCGGACAAAAAAATCGGCGGCAAAGCCTGCCGCCGGTTAATTATTCGGTTTTTATTAAGTACTTTTCCACCAGTCTTGCGCAGTCCTCCACGCAGCCTACGCAGGGACGTTTTTTATAAAACTCGGCGTTTCTCTCGGTCGGCACCGCGCCGGTGTCCTTAGGCTTATTTATACCCAAAAGGTCGCCGCATATTACGGAGCCGTTCTTTTCCTCAAATTCCTTTGCCATTTTCTGTACCGTGCCGTAAACCTTTATGCGCGTTTCAAGGTCTTTTGGTATGCCCTTGCCGTATTTCAGTCCCGCAAGCATACACATACCGCTCACCGCCCCGCAGGTAAGGCGCATACGGCCCATACCGCCGCCGAATCCCTCGCTTGCGCGCATTGCCGAATTATTGTCCATTCCGAACAGGTCGCTGTACGCGCATACAACCGCCTGGGAGCAGTTGCAGCCTCCCTTGAACAGCTCGACCGCTTTTTGTACTCTGTCCATTTTGTCCTCCTTTGTAAGATGATTGTTTGTTATGGGGGTTGCTTGCCGATGTCCATACGGAATCCCTCATCCGTCGGCTTCGCCGCCACCTTCCCCCGAGGGAAGGCTTATTGAAACGGCGGCAAATATAGTCAGCCTTTCCCTTAGGGGAAGGTGGCGCACGCCGCAGGCGGGTGACGGATGAGGGACGCGGCTTATGCTCTTAATCGCCGAATGAAATTCCTATTTCCTTTGCCGCCTCTATTATATCGCTGTCGGCGGGAACCCTTTTAAGCTTACCCGCGACCTCCGAAAGCGGCACAGGCACAATTTTCTCGTTTTGAAGCGCGACCATAAATCCGTACTGTCCGTTCTTGATAAGTCTCGCGGCGGCGGCGCCGAAACGGGTACACAGCACTCTGTCATACGCGCAGGGACTTCCGCCGCGCTGGAAATGTCCGGGCACGGTAACTCTTATCTCGTGTCCTGTTTTATCCTCAAGCTCCTTGGCTATTTTATACGATATTGACGGATAAGGCATTTGCGCGCGCTGAGCCTTGAAATCGCGCTTTTTCATTTGCGCCTCTTCCTTTGAAATCGCGCCCTCCGCAACGGCAAGTATGGAAAATCTCTTGCCCTCGCTTTCTCTCTTGTCTATTACCTTCGCGACCTCGTTTAAATCATAGGGAATTTCGGGAAGAAGTATAATATCCGCGCCGCCGGCGATTCCGGCATACAGATTGAGCCAGCCTACCTTGTGACCCATTACCTCGACTATGAATATTCTTCCGTGCGATGTGGCGGTGGTGTGTATGCAGTCTATAACCTGTGTCGCAATGTCAACCGCGCTTTGGAATCCGAATGTCATCTCCGTACCCCAAACATCGTTATCTATCGTTTTCGGCATTGTGACGACGTTCAAGCCCTCCTCGCTCAAAAGGTTTGCGGTCTTGTGCGTGCCGTTGCCGCCGAGAATTACAAGGCAGTCAAGCCCCATTTTTTTATAATGCTCCTTCATTGCCTGAACCTTGTCTATGCTGTTTTCGTCCTCCTTGACGCGCATCATTTTGAACGGCTGGCGCGAGGTGCCCAAAATTGTGCCGCCCACGGTGAGTATTCCCGAAAAATCGGACTTGTTCATTTTCCTGTAATCGCCGTGTATAAGTCCGGCGTAGCCGTTATGAATACCGAAAATCTCAATATCGTTGCCGATTTCCTCATACAGTCCCTTGGCAACTCCTCGTATTGCCGCGTTAAGTCCCTGGCAGTCTCCTCCGCTTGTTAAAATACCTATCCTTCTCATCGCGCTCACCCTTTCAAAATTCCTGTTACTACTCTGTCATTTTTGTTTAAATCTCGTATCACCTTTATATTTTCAAAAGACCTTTCCATTAAAGAAAAAACCCTTTCGCTCTGATTATAACCGATTTCAAACGCAAGTATTCCGCCCTTGTTGAGAATTTCGGGCGCGATTTCGGTTATGCGTCTGTAAAACGTAAGCCCGTCCGCTCCGCCGTCAAGCGCGAGACGCGGCTCGTGATTTTTTACCTCTGTTTGAAGTGTTTCTATTACCTCCGTTTCTATATACGGAGGATTTGACACCGCAATATCGTATTTTTTATTAGGATATTCCTTAAGTATATCCATTTTTACTGTTTTTACTCTGTCCGCGACATTATTGCGTATAATATTTTTCCGCGCCGTATCGAGCGCTTTATCGCTTATGTCAAGCAAGTCAACCGTTACATTCGGCTTGTAATGCGCTATGCTGATGCCTATACAGCCGCTGCCGGCGCATATGTCAAGCACCTTCGCGCCGTCCAAGGCTTTATCGAGAACCTCCTCGACAAGCGTTTCGGTATCGCTGCGCGGGATAAGAACGCCGCTTTCTACATAAAAATCAAGCGACATAAACTCCGTTTCTCCGAGAATGTATTGGAGCGGCTCGCCGCCCAAGCGGCGTTTAACCATATCCTCCACCGCGCTTATTTGCGTGTTTTCGACGCCGCCGTTTCCGCGCAGAACAAGCTGAGTTCTGTTAATATTAAGCGCGCTCATCACCATAAGCTCCGCCTCGAAAAGAGCGTTATCCTTAAGCCTTGACGCAGCTTCTCTCACAAGCTCGGATATTACCATCTGTCGTCCTCTTTATTCTCGGGTATGCACGGCTCCATCGACGCGATCGCCACCTCTATTTGCGATTCGTCCGGCTCCTCCGTGGTGAGCCTTTGCATCCAAAGCCCCGGCTTTGAGAGCCACGCGACGCATTTTGATTTACTGCGTCCCGCGAGCTTTATTATCTCGTATGAAATTCCCGCCACTACGGGCAAAAGCGCAAGGCGCATAAGCACTCTTAAAATTACCATATCAACCCTCGGCAAAAGCGCGAAAAGCAGAATGCTTATTATCATTACAAAGAGCAAAAAGCTCGTTCCGCATCTTGGGTGGAAACGGGGATATTTTTTTACGTTTTCCACCGTAAGCTCCTCGCCCGCCTCATAGCAGGCTATTGTTTTATGCTCCGCGCCGTGGTATTGATAAACGCGCTTTATATCGCTCATTTTGGACACTATCGCGAGGTACGCTATAAATATCGCCATTCTCACAATGCCCTCGAAAAGGCTTGTGAACAAATGCGTGTCGGTGACAACGGATACCATAGGAATAAGCGAGCCTATTTTTTCCGCGCCCTTTGTCAGAAACGTCGGCAAAATCATAAACAGCGCGACGCTGAACACAAGCGATATTGCTATTGAGACGTAGATTACTATATCCTTTATCTTGTCGCCGAGCTTATCGTCGAGCCATTTGTCGAATTTGCTTTCGGTTTCCTCCTCGTCGCCCTCGATGTCAACAAATTCCGCACTGTACATAAGCGCCTTCATACCGATAACAAGGCTGTCGATAAAATTGACGCAGCCTCTCACAAGAGGAAGACGGAAAAACGCGTTTCTTGTTTTTACTCCGTTTTCATCGATTTTGCGCTCAATCTCGCCGTCCGGCTTTCTTACGGCAACGGTGGTCTTAAAGGGACCGCGCATCATTACGCCCTCCATTACCGCCTGTCCGCCGATTGACGTTATATGTTGTTCCTTACTCATTCTTTTCTCCTCTTTCTAAAAACACGGACATATACAATCCGCCAGCATACAAGCGGTGCAGCAGCCCAGGGAGTCGCAGCAGCCTCCGTTTACGGAGTGCGGGGTTTGAGTTGTGTATGTTCTTGTTCTGTTTTTTATATTTTCAAGCGCGTCGCGGTATTCGACGTTGTTTGGGTCCATATTAACCGCCGTCTGCAAAAAGCTTATAGCCTGGTCATACCAACCCACCTGCATCCGCACGCGTCCGGAAAGGTAATACCACTCCGCAGTTCGCGGGAGCGATTCAAGCATAGCCGCCGCCTCGCGTATGCGCGACTGCGATATTAAAACGCGCACGGTTTGAAAGCTCGCCGCGCCGCTTGTCCCGCCCGTACCGTAGGGGGACGCGCCCGCCGGAGCCGACTGCGTGTTTTTATTCATTATCATATCGTACGCCTTGTTGATTTCCTTAAGCTTCTCGCCGGCAAGGTCGGCAAGCGGATTATTCACATACTTATCCGGATGATATTTCTTTACAAGCTCTCTGTACGCTTTTTTAATTGTTTCCTCGTCGGCGTCCTCGCTGACGCCCAATACTTCATAGGGATTCATTCTTTTCTCCTAAAATTTGTTTCTGCTTCGCCTTTAGGGCGATATACATAATATTATCCAAAACCTCTTTGTTTTTGCGAATCGTCAGCAGGTCATATGCGGACGCGGCGTTTTCGAGAGTGAGCGTCATGGACATTTCCAGATTATCTCTCGTCCGCGCCTTTATTTCCTCCGCCGTTTTGCCGTCTTGTGCGAACGGGTTGTAATTTCCCTTTTTTATGTCCTTTTCCAAATCGTTATAGGCGTCGATAATATAAATCCATCTGCCTATGTTATACCCCAGCCAAGCCAAAACACGCTTTGTGTTCTTATCCTCGATAAAGTCGGGTGTGAACAGGATTTCAAGTATTTTAGCAAAGCAATCCGCGGTTTCGTCTATGCCGCGGCAATTTTCTTTTTCAAGCGCGCTCAAATCGGAAAGGTGCCTTTGTATGCCGTCATACACCTTCGGATAGCGCCGTCTTGATTTTCTCACACCCCTGTAAAAAAGCGCCATTGAAAGCAGTGCCTTTATACTTCTGTCGTCGCGCCAATCGTCGAGCAGCTTCAAATAGCTCAATATAACGCCCATATCGGCAGCGTAATCGACCGCCCTGTCGTTTTCCACGCAAATATTTTTACGCGTCGGGTGCAAAAGACATTTTATGCCGCGCGTTTGAGCCTCGTCCTCATACACGGACGACAGCACCATCGCGAGAAATGTTATATCGTAGCTCAGTCCCATACGCGCGCTTTGCGACGAGCGTTTGCCTATCGCCTTGCACAAGCCGCAGTAATATGCCTTAAACGTATCATATCCCCGCTCGCTGAGCGCGCTTCTGCATATGGTGACATAGCCGAACATCCTTACACATTTCCTCCGTAAAAATATATGTACTAATTAAGTATATATCAAAACAGCGCAAAATTCAACCTATTAACGATATTTTTTTGCAAAATTAATTTTTTGTTCACAAACCGAATAGTTCTTGCGGATTTTGAAAAACTAAATAAAAAACGTCAAAACGGGAGAATTATTATGAAGCATGAAATGACTGACAAGGAATACGGCGAATATGTGAAAAGGAAAACGCCCAATTCACATCTGTTTTCAAACTGCGTCAAGGCGTTCGTTTCGGGCGGGATTATATGCGTTATAGGTCAGTGTATTCTGACGGTATTTAAAAAATGCGGTCTGGACGAGGAAACGGCGGGCACGGCGACATCGATAGTTCTTATATTTTTCGGCGCACTGCTGACGGGGCTTAATATTTATCCGAAAATCGCGAAATTCGCGGGCGCGGGAACCGTGGTGCCTATAACGGGATTCGCCAATTCCGTGGTATCGCCCGCACTGGAGGCTAAAACCGAGGGTATGGTATTGGGTGTGGGAGCGAAGATTTTCACGATAGCGGGGCCGGTTATACTCTACGGCATTTTTGCCTCGTGGATTGCCGGAATTGTGTATTTTATTATGAGCTTGCTTTAACTTCAGGCTTTGTCCGCCGCCGAAAAAGCGGCGGCAAAGCCGTTTTTAATTAAAAACCTTGTTTAATTCGGACAATAGAACCCCTTTGTTTTGTTCAATGTATACAAAAATCATGAAGATTTCTTAACATTTATTGAATTTTGCCGCGAAAAGTAATAAAATGGTAAAAAGAGGGTCAAATCTATGTAAAGTCAACGGCGCAAGGGCGCGCCGCTTGAAATTTTATCTCCCTATGTTTTTCATCTTTAATATTTTGCAAATCCCCGCAAAGCTCTTGACTTTTCGCGGGGGGGGGTAGAATAGATATATCTTACATTATCAATCATTTTGTAATATCGACAGCTATGCCGAAAGGGGCATGATGAAGCAGGTGAAATTATCAAACAATATAAAAACGCTTGTTAAAACGCGCCATTTTAAATTCACGGTGATAATTGCCGCGGCAACGCTTGTAACGGTATCATTGCTTTTAAATTTATTCACCTACGGAATATCGTTCGTGCGTTACTACGGCTCGGGAATGGAGCCGGCGCTTTCAAGCGGTCAGGTACTGCTGGTACAGCGGACAAACCGCGTTTCGCAGGGTGATATTGTCGCGTTTTATTATAACAACAAGGTATTGGTCAGGCGCGTTATCGCCGAGGGCGGCGACACGCTTCAAATAGACTCGTCCGGCACGGTCAGCGTGAACGGAGAGGTGCTTGACGAGCCGTATGCGGAAAGCAAATCGTTGGGACAATGCAATATCGATTTTCCGTACATCGTGAACGCCGACAGCTTTTTCGTAATGGGCGACAGCAGAGCCGTCGCCATGGACAGCCGGCTTAAAGAAATAGGGACCATTTCAACCGACAGGATAATCGGAAGGGTAGTTTTCTCGATTATTCCTTTCAAATCAGTAGGTTAATCAAGAGGGTGGCAGAAATGCTTTACGCGGGGAGACGTAAAAAATCTGTTAAAAACTTAATATATTTTTTCGGACTTGCCGCGTTATGCGTTATATTTGTCATAGTCGGAGTGCGGCGGCTTACGATGACGTCGGTCGCACTCGAGCAGCAAACGGTCTGCGGCAAGGAGGAGCACGTACACGGTGAGGAATGCTATGATGAGTACGGCATACTCCGCTGTGAAAAGGAGGAGCATATTCACGGAAACGACTGCTATCTTATTCTGCTTGCGGATAACGATATAAACGTGCTTTTGGTTGACATTGACGAAAGCGAGAATCACTCGCTTGAAAGCGTCGTTGAGGAAACCGTAAGCAAGGCTGTGGAGGCGATAAGCTCCGCGGCAAATACCGATGAATCCGATGAAGCGGAAGCGGTAAGCGCGGACACGGACACCGAAGCCGAGGAAAGCGAGGCGGCGGCTGACGCCGAATCCGACGAGAACACCGCCGAGGATGACACCGGCGCGGAGGTCGAGGATGAAAAGCCTCCGGACGACACGGAAACGGCGGACGAACCCGATGAATCCGATGAAGCTGAAGAAACCGAAGCACCCGAGGTCACGGACGAGCCGGAGGAAACCGAAGCTCCCGCCGAAACCGAGGATGAAACGCAGCTTGTGCTGGACAAGGACACGATTTCCGCCATAAACGAGGCAATCGCGAGCGACGGCGAAACGCCCGACCTTGTTTTGAACGAGGACGCGAACGTATCCGAAACGGTAACAGTCGGCGGAGCGGGCGGCAGCATTGCGGCGGACGCGTCCGCGGCATCAGCCGAGGCGACCGACGAGCCGGAGGCGACGGAGGAACCGGAGGAAACCGAATCACCCGAGGTCACGGAGGAGCCGGAGGAAACCGAGGCTCCCGCTATGTCGCTTACGGCTGTGGGCGACAGCGAGACAAACAATGCCGCGAACGTATTCATATACCTTGACGGCAGCTAGACCTGTATAGGCGCTGTTTCGTACAGCAGCACAGGCGGCGGCATGAACAGACGGTACACATTCAGCACGTCGGCTGTAGAGGAGCTTTTAAACGATATTTTCGGTGAATACACCACGTATTCGTATTACGAGAACTTCTACATACTGTACGCTACGAGCCTGACGGCTAACTATTTCACCGCGGCGGGCAACCAAGAAACGGTAACTGTCGGCAACAACAATAATAAAAGGTATTTGAAGATATGCTCGTCAACCTCCGCCAGCAATCCGATTTACTTCTACAGCGTGACCTACAACTATCTCGACGGCTCGACGAGTACAATATACGTCCCGTCGGGAACGGAAATCACGCTGCCGGGCAACTCAATATCGTGGGAGAACGACTCCACTGGCACAAAATACAGCAGCGGCACAACGTACACCGTAACAGGAAAAACATCGTTCACGGAAACATCGTATTCGGTGAGCTATGTATACCTTGACGGCACGACGTACACCGACACGGTTGAGTTAAACGATATAATCTACCTGCGAACCACGGCATACGGCTGGACGACGAATTACTCGGATTACTACGACAGCGGCGAGCAGTACGAGGTACTCGCGTCCGTTACGTTCTATGAGGCGGCGTACAACATAACCTACGAATACCTTGACGG
>JAJQAT010000227.1:0-10016 GCA_021203665.1 Bacillota bacterium | reverse complement strand
TAACCTACGAATACCTTGACGGTACAACGAGTACGGTATACGTTAAAATCGGTGACAGCGTCACGCTGGCGGCAACGAGCTACGGCTGGACAATCACCGGTACGGATTCATACTCGAGCGGCGCAACATATACGCCGACGGGCGATGTCACGTTCACCGAAGCGGCGTACACCGTAACCTACTATGACGCGGGCGGCAGTCTGCTTGAAACGGTATACGTTCCTATCGGCGACACAATCACGCTCCGCGCGACGGACTACGTCTGGGAGGACACGAGCGGCAATACGTATTCGAGCGGCGCGGCATATACGCCGACGGCGGATATTGCGTTCACGGAGCATGATGAAACGCTCACCGTGACATATACCCTAAACTATCCGAGCGTGATGCAGGCACCGGCGGCAAGCAAAACCTATTACAATCAGGGCTATTACGGCTATACCGCCGATATGCCCTATATCACCGAAGCGGGAAGCGGCAGTACCACCTACAGCTACACCGCGCACCAGTCACAGCTGTTTACAACCGCGTCACCGTCGGAGCAGATAGTTGAAGCCTTGATGATTCGATGGGATAACACCAGATACTACGCGGTATATTTCGACGGCTGGACGGTTACGGTAAACAACACGACATACACATACGCGGCGGGCGAGGAAATAGATTGGGCAACGCTTACCACGCTGGCGGGAACCGGCGGAACGATTTCGTTCACGGGCTCATGGACATATGATACGACCTCGACGGTAAACTTCTTTGTAAGGTGGAATAACGCGTCGGTGGGAAGCTCGACGAATTTGTTTACGGACCCTGTTTTCACGACCTATGTGTATAACGGCACGGCAAGCTACGATATTACGGACAGCGATACTACGAATGATGATAATTCCTACGCGTCCAATCTGCTGGTGCGCGCCCTCGCGGAATATCAGTCGGACAGCATTCCGTACCTCTACGACTTTCCGGATGATGAGTACACCTTCGCGCAGCTTAAGTCGATGATTGACGACGATACCACGCTTATAGTTGACGGCATAGATGTAAAAATTTCAGAGCTTACGACCGATTACTACGAGATACGCTGGTATAACTTTAAGTATGATTCGCTCGACGGCTGGCATATCAACGGTAAGCTCGTGCGCAAGACGGGCGACATAAACATATACAAAACCTTTGAGGGCAACGCGGACTCAATCGCGGACGACAAGGCGGACTTCTACATCACGGCGACAAGTCAGCTTGACGGCGATTCCGAAACGTTTGACCTAACCAACTACACCGATTACGACGCGGCAACCGATACATATCATTGGGTTCTGGAGGACGTAACCTATAAGGAGGAATGGGTCATAAGCGAAAAGGATGTGGACGTCGGCGCGACATACAGCCGATACACGTCCTACCGAGTTGTTGACTCGACCGGAAACGAATCCCAAACCGGAACCGGCACATCGGTTACCGTTTACGGCATGGTTTACCAAAAGGACATCGGCGAGGACGAGGCTCTTAACGTGTACTTCACGAACATCTACACCGCGGAGGACACAATAATCGTCCGCAAGGTGGACAGCATGACCGGAAACACAATGAGCGGCTCCGGATTCGAGGTTTACCGCTACGGCACCGAAAAGGTCACCTTTGACGTGGACGCGGACGGTACGTATGTCGAAAACACCGGCGGCACCGGTGCGGAGGACACCCTGACTATCAATAACGGCTATGTCACTGTCGAGGTTGACAGGGATTATATGCTGGAATTTAGGGAAACCCTGACGCCAACCGGCTACGAGGTGCCGACGGAGTACATTCAATTAGATAATTCAACCGGCTCCCTTGCCGTTACGCAGGGAGGCGATTACGCGGAGTATTCCAACGGCGTTTTGACTGTTTACAACACGCCGACTACCGCGGATATTACGGTTACAAAAACCTGGACATCGGACGCGACACCCGCGGATATAACGCTGTGGCTCATGTCGGACAACCGAACGGCGGCGGCGCTGCTGCCTAACTGGACAGGGTCGAGCGAGGTGACGCTTACCGCGTCGGCGGGAGTATGGACGTACACCTGGGACGATGTACCGCTCTATGCCGACGGCGCGGCGCTGAATTGGTCGGTGCTGGAAACCAAGATAGGCTCCGAGAGCATAAGCTCCGGCAGCTTTGACAGCTACATTGTGACCTACACCGGTCCGACTACGACCACAGATTCAAGCGGCACACATATAAGCATCGGCATAACGAACGACACAAAGAGCGTTCGTCTGCGCGTAACGAAAATAGACGGCGACACCGGAGAATATCTTTCCGGAGCGGTGTTCAGACTCCGGCTTGTGGATGATAATTTAGAGATTGACTCAAGCTTTGACGCGCTCACGCTCACGTCCGGCACGGACGGAACGCTGACGTTCACCGATATTCCCTACGGCACCTACCTCCTGACGGAGACAACGGCGCCGGACGGATATTCGCTTATATCCGATGCGGTTTATGTAACCATAAATACCGATGATACTGTTTCGGTAAGCGGCAGCTACGGCGGCTATGCCTATGTTGACAGCGCCAATGCCTACAGTATTATCGTGGAAAACTACGAGGCGGTTCTGCTCCCCGCAACCGGCGGACACAGAACCCTGTATTCCATATCCGGCGCGATGATGATGTTCGCCGCGCTTGTATATATAACCCTTAAAAAGAGGGGGTGGACATCGTAATTTGTACACACGCTCTTTGGGGCGATAATTAATATTAGTAAACTGTTTCATTTGAGCTTTGACATATTTGCGGGAAACGACCCTCATCCGTCGGCTGCGCCGACACCTTTTTGGCTACGGCTACGAGCCTGCGGCTCTAAGCCTACGATTTGCTTTGCAAATCGTTCACCCCTTAGGGGAAGGCTTAGGGTTTGCGGCGAATATGGCAGCCTTCCCTTGGGGGAAGGTGTCGCGCGCCGTAGGCGAGTGACGGATGAGGGATTCTTCCCACATCAAAATATGCACCACAGCACAAATGAAACGCAATAAATACACAAAACTCCGATCAAAAAATTAAAACGAAAAGGGGAATCAAAAAATGAAAAATAAATTTAAAAGAATTTTCGCGCTGATTATGGCGATGAGCATTCTGATGATAAGCGCCGCGGTGCCGATAGGCGTGTCGGCTGCTTCTGACGGCACTATCACAATCAAAGCTGCCGACGGCGATACGCTTGAAGGCAGATCATTTGCCATCTATGAGATATTCTCCGCCACAACCACCACAAGCGGCGACGTTGCGTATAACTGGTACACGGACGCTTCAAGCAACAACGTCTATTATGACTTCTTCTATACCGGATGGACGGATTCGGAAGGCAATACTTACGATCCGTGGATGGGAACGGTTGAAACCAACGGCAGCATTACGGCGGTTATAAACGCACTCTCCGCAAGCACATTTACAGCGGCGGATTTAAGCTCATTTGCAAATCAGCTTTATAATTATATATATTCAAAGAATTACGCATCCGCAGGAACTATTAACCCTGTTTCAACGGTTTCCACGCTTGGTTCCGGAGTAACGGAAACTACCGTTACGGGACTTGACTACGGCTATTACCTAATTTACGATACCACATCCATTACACAGAGCAGCGCAATGGTGCGTTCGGCGGTATTGCTTACCTCCGCGGCACCGTCGGCGACGGCAACGCTTAAGGCGGACGTGCCGGAGCTTACAAAGCTCGTCTACACGGTAAACAATGATACCGCCAACCCGAAAAACTCGGCTTACGCGAGCGCGATGATAGGCGACACCGTAACATTTAAGGTTACCGCGTATGTGCCCGACACCGAGAGCTTTGTTAGCGGATATATATACAAGCTTACCGATACTCTTCCGGACGGTCTGTCATACGCAAGCTCGTTGAATATCAATATTACAGCTTCAACAAGCGGAGAATTGACCGGATATAACGGAAGTAGTCAATACAGCACCGAGGATTACGATTATTATATTGACGGTCAAAATCTCTACATAATATTCCCTGACGCAACTGATTTCTCCGAGCAGGAGCTTACCATTACATACGACACCGTATTGAACAACAGCGCGGTGCAGGTGAACACAAACGAAATCCAGCTTGACTACAGCTATGATTCAACCGATTACACAGAAACTGCGGAATTGACATCCACGGCAATGGTATATTGCTTTGATTTGCAGATAAGAAAAATAAACACATCGAGCGAAACTCTTTCCGGCGCGGTGTTTAACCTTTATCACTCGACAAGCAGCAGCGCATATCAAAGCTCAGATGATTCGTATTGGGATAAGATTCAATTTATCAAATATGCGAAAACCGTGGATACCGCTATAAGCACAACCGGCTATATTACGGTTTACCTCGTTTATGACGGCAGTGCTACTGTTTCCGATTATGATTACAGCATTAGCGGAGGAGGAACAATATCCGCGGAGCTTACCTATGATTTGGAGGCTGACTCAACCACAGGCTATATCTATATAGAGGGCTTGGGCGGCACGATTAACAGCAGTCAATATGTCGAGGGCTATTACAGGCTCGTCGAGACCACCGCTCCGGACGGCTATCAGCTGCCGACAAGCGATTCCTTCTTTACTCTGTATTTCGGAGTAAATGCCTCTACATACGCGCTTGACACCTTAGCTTTCAGAAATACATACGGAACTGGCAGCCCGAATGTCGGCTCAGCTACAGCGGGTATATATAATATGTTAGGTTCCTTAACCGGCGGCACGGGTACTTATGATTATAACAACTACGCATACTACTCAACCGAATTTATCAACCTTACCGGCTCGACGCTCCCGTCAACAGGCGGCATGGGTACAGGCGCGTTCATAATCGGCGGCGTGGTGCTTATGGCATTGGCTGCCGGCGCATTGATATTCCTGAATAAGGGCAAAGGCAAAAAGGCGTAAAATTGCGGCGGCGCCATGGGACGCAAAACCGTTTCCGTCAGCCTTTACCTCCCCACGTTGACACGCAGTGTCATAAGAGGGGAGGGGGACCGGCGGAGCCGGTGGTGGGGTCTTTTCGAGTAGCCGAAAGATTTGTTTATACGAAATACGGCGCACGACCCCTCAGTCAGCTACGCTGACAGCTCTTTTGCTACGGCTGCGAGCCTTTGGCTCTAAGCCTACGATTTGCCTTGCAAATCGTTCACCTCTTACGCCTTACGGCGACGTGGGGCGCAAATCCACAGCCGCAAGTGCGGCGCACCCTTTAACAAGGGAGGCTTTACAAAAAACACCAACCCAAGAAAGGACGAACCCGAATGAGAAGAAAGCTGTCGATTGCGATTGTGATTTTTATTTTCATTGTCGGGTTCTGTCTTTTTATGTACCCGACAATCAGCAATTTATGGAACGAGCATTTAAACGGCAGAATGATTGACGAATACGAGGAGGCGGTCGAGGAAATCGGCGTTTCCGCGCGCGAGCAGATGCTTGAGGACGCGCGGCTCTATAACGAGTACAAGGATAATCCCGAAAAATTAGAGGAGCTGGGACTTGATTACGATGAGCTTTTGAATATTTACAGCAACGGCGTTATGGGGTATATTGAGATTCCCAAGATTAGCGAGTCGCTTGTTATCTACCACCACACCGAAAAGGACGAGCTGCAAAAGGGTGTCGGGCATATCGACACAACCTCGCTGCCCGTCGGCGGTGAGGGTACTCACTGCGCCCTTGCCGGTCACCGCGGACTTCCCTCCGCGTCGCTTTTAACGAATATCGATCAGCTCGAGATTGACGATGTGTTCTATATTCATGTGCTTGACGAAACCTTAAAATACAGTGTCGATGATATTTCCGTGGTTTTGCCGGACGAGGTGTCCAAGCTGCGCGCCGAAAAGGGCAAGGACTATGTCACGCTCGTCACCTGCACACCCTACGGCATTAATTCCCACCGCCTGCTTGTGCGCGGCGTCCGCGTCCAAGATGAGGACGATGAGGATTATGAAATTCTCCATACGCCAAATGAGCTGAGCGATATTAATCCCGTGTATCTTGTGCCGATTGCCACAGTGGCATTGGTGGCGATTGCCGCGGTTGCGGTGAGGATTAGGAAGAGATTGAGGAGGAAGAAATGACCCCCTCCACCGCTTACGCGGTCCCCCTCCCTCTTACGCCTTTCGGCGACGTGGGGAGGTAAAGGTGCAGGTTTTGCGCCCCACGTCAACGCGTCAGCGTTGTAAGAGGGGAGCTGTCAGCGCAGCTGACTGAGGGGTCTTATCCACAGCCGTATTGTTTGCTCATATCTATATGCAGCGTACGACCCCACCACCGCTTACGCGGTCCCCCTCCCCTCTTACGCCTTTCGGCGACGTGGGGAGGTAAACTGAAGACAAGAGGTAGTTTATTATGCCAAAAGAAAAACACAATGCTTATACAAATCAGGCTTTTAAAAACTCTGTGAATTTAAGAAAAAATATGACTTCAGAAGAAAGAATTTTGTGGCATACATTTTTAAAAACATTAAAGCCGCGGTTTAGAAGGCAAAAGCCGATAGGGAATTATGTTGCGGATTTTTATTGCAGAGAGAAAAAATTGATAATTGAAATAGACGGTTCACAGCATTATGAAGATGACGCAATATTATATGACAAAAAGCGTACAGACTATTTTAAATCTATAGGCTTAGATATTCTTAGATTTACGAACTTGGATATAAAGCTTAATTTAAATGATGTGTGTAATATGATACTGTATGAATTAAATCGGCGGTGACCACTGATTATCGGTTCGGTTTTGCGCCCCACGTCAACGCGTCAGCGTTGTAAGAGGGGAGCTGTCAGCGCAGCTGACTGAGGGGTCTTATCCACAGCCGTATTGTTTGCTCATATCTATATGCAGCGTACGACCCCACCACCGCTTACGCGGTCCCCCTCCCCTCTTACGCCTTTCGGCGACGTGGGGAGGTAAATAAAACCGCACCTACTCTTACACCTGCGGCGACGTAGGGAGGTAAATACAGCCGCAAGATTATCTGAAAAACAACAAATTTACCAAAAAACGAAGGTGATTATAATGCAAAACAAAGGCTTTAGGCGGGTATTTTCCGGCTTATTGGCGGCAGTGGCGGCTATGGTTTTCGCGCTGCCGTTTACGGCGTTTTCGGCGCGGTTATGCTCGCTCACCGTCAATATAGAAAACTCCGCCGGAGAGCCTGTGGAGGATATAAGCGTTCATCTTGCCGCCGCGGCTTACGCGGACGATAGCGGCGTATATTCCGCCGCCGCCGGATTTGAAAGCGTGGATATTGACGCTGTTTTGAGCGACCCCGATGCGGACAGCGCGGAGGAGCTTTATAATTACATAGTCGATAATTCACTCACGTATACCACTCTCACGACCGATTCAAACGGTTCAGCCGCGTTTGCGGGTCTCAGTGCGGGCTTGTATCTCGTGTTCGGCACGGACGGCGAGGCGGTCAGCTTTGACCCGTATATCGTTATCCTGCCCGATACGACCGGCAATGAAACGGTGTACGATGTTGTTTCCGAGCCGAAAACCGCCGATTCGGGCAGCACGGGCGGCGTAAGCATTAATGTCACCAAAATTTGGGACGACAATATGAATACCGCCGGCGCGCGTCCCGACAGCATTACGGTTATATTGTACCTTAACGGCGCGGAGTACACGCAGACCACGCTTGACGACAGCAACGGCTGGAAGTACACCTTTACCGGTCTGCCCGACAGCGGCGCGTTCGCGTATACCATTAACGAGGTCAGCGTGAAGGATTATGTGTCATATGAGTACCCGACCGATGACGGCTTTGAGCTTTGGAATGAATATTCGCCCTCTCCGACGGATACACCCGAGCCGAGCGATTCGCCCACGGATTCACCCGAGCCTACGTCCACAAGCGGTACGGAGGTTACGGACGCGCCGACAAGCACGCCCGAGCCGACCGATACGCCCGCTCCGAGCGAAACACCGGAGGCTACAGCCGCACCGAGCGGTACGCCCGAGCCGACCCCTACTCCGTCAAGCGGTACGGAGGTTACACCTACCCCGTCGAGCGGTTCGGACACATCACCCGCGCCGAGCAGCGCAGCGGGCGAAACGCCCGCGCCGACCGATACGCCTACGGCGGCTCCGACCGAATCGCCCGAGCCGAGCGATACACCCGAGCCGAGCGGGTACCATTTGAGCGTCAGCAAGGTTTGGGATGATAATGACGATGAAGCCGGTGCGCGTCCGTCTGCGGTGACGGTTCAGCTTATCGAGGACAATGTCGTGGTTAAAACCGCAACGCTTAACGAAAATAACGGCTGGCGCACCGTTTTTTACGGGCTTGACGAGGACAGCAAGTATACCGTTAAGGAAATTACTCCGACCGATTACAGCGCGTCCTACAGCGGCAGTATGGCGGCGGGATATGTTATAACGAACACGTACACCGAGGGCGAAACCGACCCCGGCGATATTCCCGAGCCGAGCACGCCCGAGGAAAGCGAAAAGGCGAGCGTTACGGTGAGCAAGGTTTGGGACGATAACGATGACAGTGCCGGTGCGCGTCCCGAAAGCGTTACGGTGTATCTTATCACCGGCGGAAGCGTTTACGGCTCCGCGGAGCTTAGCGCGGAGAACGACTGGACGTATACCTTTACGGAGCTGCCGTCGGATTTGACGTACACATTCGCCGAAAAGCCCGTGACCGATTATACCGCCGTTTACAGCGGCAGCGCGTCGGAGGGATTCACGGCGACCAATTCATACACGCCGGGTTCAACCGTGGTGGACGACCCGCTTGACCCGTCCGAGCCGGAGCCGAAGGTGTCGCCGACGCCGACTCCCACGCCTACAAAGCGTCCGAGCCATCATTCGTCGAGTACCCCTTCCCCGTCACCCACGGCGGTGCCGTCGGGAACAGATGAGCCGAGCGAAAGCGGTACGCCGAGCGGAACAGATACGCCGAGCAAAACGAGTACGCCGAGCGGCGGCGATACTCCGTCCGATACGGGTACACCGTCGGACAATGATACGCCGAGCGAAAGCGGTACGCCGATAGAAACCGATATTCCGAGCGAAAGTGATACGCCGTCCGATACGGGTACGCCGACGGACAGTGATACGCCGAGTGAAAGTGACACTCCGACCGATACGGGTACACCGGCGGACAGCGGTACGCCGGATGAGCCGGTAACGATTATTCCGCAGACCGGTGAAAATTATATTTTGGTATATGCGCTGTCGGGAGCCGGAGCGGTGCTTGTTATAGCGGGATTGATTTTGATTATCGGAGGTGACGAAGATGCGCGCAAAAAGCGTAGGTAAGCTGCTCACGGCGGCGGGACTTGTAATGGTTTTCGCCGCGGCGGGTATTTACGCGGTGTATGACCGCGCCGACCGCGATGCCGGCGACAGCGCGCAGGAGCTTTTGGACGCGCTCGACGCGGCGGATTCCGGCACCTCCGCCGACAATGCGGATTCAGGCGCGGATGCGGATGCGGATGCGTATTCATATGTCGAGGCGGTCAGCGCGGCGGGCGAAATGCCGCAAAAAACGCTTAAGGGATACGCGCTCATAGGCGAAATAATTATCCCGTCAGTCGGGATAGATTTGCCGGTTTTGAATGATTGGAGCTATAATTTGCTGAAGATTGCGCCCTGCCGTTACAGCGGCACCGTTGAGGACGGTAATTTGATTATTTTGGGTCATAATTACCGCTCGCATTTCACGCCGCTGAAAAACGTCGCGGTCGGCGATGAGGTCAGATTCACGGACGTGAACGGAATGACCTACACCTACCGCGTGGACGAGATTGAAACGCTGTATAAAACTCAGCTTGACGACCTCACTATCACCGATTACGATTTGACGCTGTTCACCTGTACCACCGGCGGACAGTCCCGATTCGTCGCAAGGTGCAGCAGGACGGATTGAATATTTTAAAAGAGCGGTTTCCCGCTCTTTTTTTGTGTTTAAATTATATCATACAGTCTATACAAAATAACCGCCGCGTCGGCTCGGGATATGGGGG
>JAJQAT010000078.1 GCA_021203665.1 Bacillota bacterium | reverse complement strand
ACTTTTTGGAACTATTTTCTTTTTTTATTGTTACCTATCAATTATAACATAACAAGAATAAAATTTCAAAAACGCTTTACAAATATTCGGTAAAGATATATAATAGAAGATAATCAGAATTTCGGTGGTTTGAAATGAACGACATATTAAAGGATGTTTCAATGGCGCACAGAATAGTCGTCAAGGTCGGAACATCAACTCTTACATACGAGAGAGGCACAATGAATTTAAAGCTGATTGACAGGCTGTCAATGGTGCTTTCGGATTTGCGTAATCAAGGCAAGGAAATAATACTTGTATCCTCGGGCGCGATAGGCATAGCGTTGGGAAAGCTGGGACTCAGCGAAAGACCGAAGGACACAAAGAGCAAGCAGGCGGCGGCGGCGGTCGGTCAATGCGAGCTGATGTATTTGTACGATAAAATGTTTTCCGAATATAACAACACGGTGGCGCAGGTGCTTGTAACGCGCGACGATATAGCTATTCCGCGCAGAAAGAGGAATATTCAAAACACCGTAACCACCCTTTTGGAAATGGGAATAATACCGGTTGTAAACGAAAACGACACCGTAAGCTATGATGAGATAGAGATAGGCGATAACGACACATTATCGGCGGTTGTAGCCGACCTTGTCGACGCGGATTTGCTTGTGCTGTTTTCGGATATTGACGGTCTTTATGATGATGACCCGCACAAGAATAAGAATGCTAAGCTTTTGCCGGTCATATACGATATAGAAGCCGTAAAGGACGTGGCGGGCGGCGCGGGAACAAGCCGCGGCACCGGCGGAATGGTGACAAAGCTTGAGGCGGCGCAGCACGCGGTTGAGGCGGGAATACATATGATAATCGCCAACGGAAACAATGTGGATGCGCTGTATGACATATTGGACGGCAAGCCGGTAGGCACGCTGTTCGTGTCCAAAAATTTTGAAATGGAGGAAGAATAATGGACGAGCTTCTTGAAAAATGTACTCTTGCCCGCGACGCGGGATATAAAATGGCGTCGGTCGGCACGATTGTTAAGGATAACGCGCTTGAGGCTATCGCAAACGCGCTTGAGGAAAAGGCGGAGGAGATTATTTCCGCAAACAAAACGGATATAGAAAACGCGCGTAAAAACGGAACGCGTCAGGCGATGATTGACCGTCTTACGCTTACAAAGGAGCGCATAGCGGGCATTGCCGAGGGCGTGAGGCAGGTCAAGGCGCTGTCCGACCCTATCGGCGAGGTTGTGAAAATGTGGAAACGTCCCAACGGACTCATTATAGGTCAAAAGCGCGTGCCGATGGGCGTTATAGCGATAATTTACGAGGCAAGACCGAACGTGACGGTTGACGCGGCGGCGCTTTGCTTAAAGACCTCGAATGTCTGCGTGCTGCGCGGCGGCAGCGAGGCGATAAACTCCAACAAGGCTATAATGAAAATAATGCAGGACGCGGCATACGGCGCGGGACTGCCGGTGGGCGCGCTTAATATTATTGAGGACACCTCGCGCGAAACCGCGACGCGGCTTATGCAGATGAACGGCTATATTGATTTGCTCATTCCGCGCGGAGGAAAGGGTCTTATCCGCTCCGTTGTGGAGAACGCGACCGTTCCGGTTGTCGAAACGGCGGCGGGCAACTGCCACGTATACGTGGACGGCGACGCGGATATGGATATGGCTGTCAAAATTGTGCTTAACGCAAAGGTACAGCGTCCTTCTGTGTGCAACGCCGCGGAAACGCTGCTTGTGGACAAGAAAATTGCCGATGAGTTTATCCCCGTAATATTCAACGCGCTGAAAGAAAAGAATGTCGAAATCAGAGCGGACAAGGCAGCTAAGGATATTTTCGCGGACGTAAGCGACGCGTCGGACGAGGACTATTATACCGAATATAACGATTATATTATCGCGGTAAAGGTAGTTGACGGGGTAGGCGAGGCGATTGAGCATATCAATAAGTATAACACAAAGCATTCCGAGGCGATAGTCACGAATAATTACGAGCATTCGCAAAGGTTCCTAAACGAGGTTGACGCGGCGGCGGTATATGTGAACGCGTCCACGCGCTTTACCGACGGCTTTGAATTTGGTTTCGGAGCGGAGATAGGCATAAGCACGCAGAAAATGCACGCGAGAGGTCCGATGGGATTGGAGGCACTGACATCGATTAAGTATATCATTTACGGCGACGGTCAGATTAGAGAATAAAATAATACCGGCGGTATCCGATGAAATTCTCGGATACCGTTTTTTGTTGACGGATTTAAGAGGGATATTCTTTGTTGAAATATTCGGTTATATGTGTTATTATGGTAAAGTCCCGAATATGTGGGGCATAGGGGAGGGAAAAAATGTTTTTTGCGGATATTGAAACCGATGACGACAGGGATATGGTCATCGACCTTTACAACAAATACAAAAATCTTATGTACAAGGTATCATATGACATTTTGAGAGATAAAAGCCTGGCGGAGGACGCCGTGCAAAGCTCGTTCATAAAAATTATAAAAAGTTTACAAAAAATTAATAAAATAAGCGGTCCCAAAATCAAGAATTATTTGGTTATTATAAGTAGAAACGTATCAATCAATATGCTTAATGAGGAGCGAAAGCTTGTTACGGTGCCGGAGGAGACGGACGAGATTCCGAGCGGCGGGAGCGGTCTTGACGATATAATACTTCGCAGGGAAAGCGTAAGCAAGATTGCCGAGGCGATAAAATCGCTAAAGCCGATATACCGCGACACGCTTTTGTTGAAGCGCGTTTACGGCTACAGCGACGCGGAGATAGCGGAGCTTACGGGAGTATCAGAGGAAGCTGTGCGGAAAAGATTGACGCGTGCGAGAAATAAAATAATCGAGTATGTGAAAAGAGAGGAGGGTAATAACGATGATTGATGAGAAAGGCAACACGGCTTTTGACGAAGCCTTTGAGGTAATGCTTTCCGCGGCGGCGGAAAAAGCCGCGGAGGATATGGGCGGGGAAATACAAAAGCCGGAGGAAATTGAATTTTCCGAGGAGCACGAGGAAAAAATGAAAAGAATTTTCGCGCGCGAGAATCGAAAGCTGCGCAGAAAACGAATTATCAAATATTCAAGACGCTGCGCGTGCGTTATGCTTGCCTTTGTCATCGCCGTGGGCATAGGAATATATAACGTGGATGCTTGGCGGGTTAAGGTTCTGAATTTCTTCCTTGAGGATGAGGGCGTAGCGTCAAAGGTAGTTCTTGAATTGGATAAATCGGACGACGGCGGCTCAAAAGCGGAGAACAGCACACAGCTTTCGGTTTCTTATATTCCCGAGGGATTTGAAATTGCCGAAATACAAGATTACTTTATATTGTATAAAAA
>JAJQAT010000224.1 GCA_021203665.1 Bacillota bacterium | reverse complement strand
GAATTATGGAGCAGTTTGATTTATAGGGGTGTAGCTCAGTTGGTAGAGCAGCGGTCTCCAAAACCGCGTGCCCAAGGTTCGAGTCCTTGTACCCCTGCCAAACCACCGCTTAGCGGTGGTTCACCCGTGGGGGTGTGGCTCAGTTGGGAGAGCGCTTGCTTCGCATGTAAGAGGTCAGGGGTTCGAATCCCCTCATCTCCACCAGAAACCGCATACCTGTGCGGTTTCTTTTTTTGTGTATTTATTATATTTTTTTGGTCTTCACTATTTTCACTTAAAATCCACAAAAATCCGTTGACATTATAACGGTTTTATCCGCATAAAAGCGGTACTATTGAATTTATACTTAAACTCAAACGGGATTCTGTCGTCCCGTTCGCATTGAAGCGGTTAGGGGTATAATATGAATAAAACCATAAAGGAGGATTCATATTATGTATACGGAAATTGAGCGGTTCGGGGAATTTTTAATCGCCGAGGAACGGGCGGCGGCTACCGTGGTGAAGTACACGGCGGACGCGGCGGCGTTTCTTGCGTGGCTTGGCGGGCGTTCGCTTGACAAGGCGGCGGCTATGGAGTATAAGGCGCGGCTTACGGAGACGCACGCGGCGCGGAGCGTCAACGCGGCGGTCGCGGGATTAAATAAATTTTTTGACTTTTTATGCCGCGCCGACTGCCGGTTAAAGCCCGAAAAAATTCAGGCGCAGATGTTTGCGGACGAAACCAAAGAGCTTACCGAAGCGGAATACAAGCGGCTCTTAAAAGCCGCAAAGGGCAACGACAGACTGTATCATATCCTGATAGCATTCGCGGGAACGGGTATACGCGTGTCGGAGCTGCAATTTATTACAGTCGAAGCCGCAAAAGCTCGGGAGGCGATTATCAAAAACAAGGGCAAAACGCGGACAATATTAATAGAAGGAACACTCGCAAGGGAGCTTGAAAATTACGCGAAAAAGCGCGGCATAAAATCCGGCGCAATATTCATAACCCGCACCGGCAAGCCGCTATGCCGCACAAGCATATGGCGGGAAATGAAATCACCATTCCGAAGGATAAAATAACAGGCAATATCGTTGTGACGGTTACAGCCGACGGAATTCGCACATACGCGTTTGTTATCGCGGCGGAGGACGCGGCTAAGGGTACGCTGAGCGGCACAAGCGCGGTCGTGACAGAGGTAGGCGAAAAGCCCGATCTTACGGACGTCGGCGTTACGGTGAACAGCGGATACACGTTCGAGGGCTGGAAGCTTGACGGTGATGATACCGTTTATTCAAACAGCGATATTGAGAGCGAAACGGTTGAGGAAACAACCGATAACCGCATATATACGGCGGTGTTCTCGCTGACAGACCTTGAAACGACATATGACAGCACGCTTGTTTCGGACATAAGCGGTCTTGAAAACGGCAGCGCTCATATCGGTACCGACATCGTAATAACGCCCAACGATAATCTTGCGATTATAAGCGTCACCCATACAATCGGAGACGGCGAGGCGCAGACGGTAACGGCGAACAGCGACGGCACATACACGATAAGCGGCAGCCTGCTGACCGATGATGTTAAAATAACCGTGAATCCGGTAACGGATAAAAACGGCGACGCGGTATACTTCGAGTTTATCGAGCGCGACAGCTATTTCGGCGAGGGCGTATACGCAGGCGAGGCACGCAAAATAGCGCTGCTTACGACCGGTGAAATCGACGGTTCATACACGATTGACGGCAGCGGAGACTTCTATTATTCCGACCGCTACGGCGCGTATGTAATCTGGGTTGACGCGGATGAAACCGCGGCAACGCTGAACACGAAGCTCGGCTATAACGAGCAGGGAACTCCGACCGAGATAACATATGACGGCGATATTAACAAAACCGGAACGGTAACGGCAGGCGACGCGGGTATCATTAATGATATTCTGAAGAGCCGATATAACGGTACCTTGTCTGATGAGCAGCTCTTCATGCTCGATACGGACGATCTTTCGACGGGCGGCGGCAGTGAAAAATCGGTTTACAGCTCCGACGTTGTATGGATTTTGGAGGAAAGCGTTAAATGAGAAATACAATAAAAGCAAAATTAACAGCTCTGCTGATTTCTGCGGCGATGCTCCCTATGGGGAGCTTTGCCGCAAACGCGGCGGATTCATATGACTTCTCTCTTTACGCGGACGGCGGCGCATCCGCCGCCGTATCGGCAGGCGATGAGGTTGAAATTACGCTTGCGATAGAGGGCGATGAGGATTACACATTCTATTCCATGCAGGATTATGTGAAATTCGACACAGATTATTTTGAGCTTGACGAGGACAGCATAACCGTAAAACAGCAGCTCAATTCGAGCGGACTGTACACGGATATATTCTCCGCTGTGCAGATAGACGTGTACGGCGCGGGATATGACAGGATTTTCATAAACCGCGTGTCGCTCACGGGTATTGCCTTTTCGGCAAAGGAAACTATATTGACCTTTACGCTTACGGCTCTTCAAGACGGCGTTACCGAGATAACGCATTACCGCACGGAAATGCTTGACAGCGAGGGCAGCCGGCTCACCGTAAACGAAAACACGGCAACGGTTACGATAGGCGACGCCGCGGCATCGCCGACAACCACGCCGACCGCGTCACCCGAGGACAATCCGACGGCTTCGCCGACAACTACGCCTACCGCAACGCCGACACCGAGCGCGGCGGCTACCGTTGAACCCACGGCAACACCGACCGCGAATCCGGCGGGACTTACGGTATCATCAGCACCCACCGCGTCGCGTATAACGCGCGGAAGCACTCTTTCAAAATCAACGCTCAGCGGCGGCACCGTGGTCGATGCGGACGGCGAGACGGTATTCACTGATGTCGCGGCGGGCGAATGGTACGCGGACGCGGTAACATGGGCGGCTGAAAACAACATAGTCGCAGGCTACGGCGACGGAACATTCGGTCCGAACGACACCATCACGCGCGAGCAAACGGCGGCAATATTGTACCGCTACGCGGACTATAAGGGCTATGACATGAGCGCGTCGGGCGACATTTCCGCATTTTCCGACGTGGACGAGGTAAGCGCATACGCCGTAACCGCCATACAGTGGGCGGTAGGCACCGGCTTTGTATCCGGCAGGGACGACGGCACGCTTGATCCGCAGTCCGGCGCGACAAGAGCCGAAACAGCCGCGATGCTGATGCGGTTTATAGAATTAAATTGACAGAAAATATATAGGACAGCAAACAGCCGAGGCATTTTCGCCTCGGCTGTTCAGACTGTAGACAAAAGTGTCAGGCTACACCTTTGTAGCCTGACACTTTCAGACCGTAGACAAAAAGGTCAGCTCCCTACCTCGGAGTCTGACCTTTTCG
>JAJQAT010000035.1 GCA_021203665.1 Bacillota bacterium | reverse complement strand
ACATAAAACAGAGGAGGATGAATAGTATGAAAAAGCTAAAAAAGCTGTTGGCTCTTTTAACAGCGGCGGCAATGCTCGCGGCAGGCTCGGCAATACCGGTATTCGCCGAGGATACGGACGAAGTATCGGAAGATACCGTAGTTCAAATGCTTGACGCGGAGGAAAATGTTGACGGCGAAGCGGAAGAGGCTGTCGAAGATGAAGAAACCGAAGAAGCATTTGAAGCTGATGAAGAAGCCGAGGAAGCTTACGAGGTTGAATTAATGTCGACGACATCGCTGCCCGCGGCTGACGGCGGCGTTATAACGCTGACGGAAGATACGGAAGTAGACCTTAGCGGCGGAACTCTTGCTTTGGGCGACACATACATAAACGCGGGTTCATATTCGCTTACAATTTCCAACGGAGCAATTAGCGGAACAGGCACATATGCGATATACACAGACACCGGCGCGGTAACGCTTGACGGCGTGACGGTGACGCTTAATCAGGACGTTACTGCGACAGGTACAACAGCAATTAAATATTACGGCATATACAGCGAAATAAGCGGAGCGGTGACATTGCAAAATAACAGTAGTATTTCACTAACACCTACAGTTTCGACAAATGTATCAATAAAAAATGTATATGCATATGGTATATACAGTGCCGGCAGCGGCGATATAAGTGTAACAAACAGCTCTGTTACTGTTAATACAACATTGACGAACTCGGGTAATATGGCATATGCATATTCATATTGCATAGACAGCATAGGAACCGGCAATGTAACCGTTTCCGGCAGCACAATTTCAGCAAGCTCTGATGTTACTGCTAAAAAAACGGCAAAAGAGTATGCTTATGGTATAAATAACGGTTCTACGACAGCTTCTACTGGTGGTACAGGAACGGTGACTGTAAGCGGCAGCAGTATTTCACTTGATGCCGATACAAATGCTTACGGTGTTGCTGCGGGCGGAGATGTATCAATTTCAGGCGGAAGTGTTACTGTTACATCAAGCGGAACATCAAGCGAAGGTGTTCGAGCGAACAATGGAAGCAGTATATCGGTGTCGGGTGCGGAAATTACTGTAAATGTAGGTCAATACGGTTTATATACGAGAGGCGATATTACGTTGACGGATTCGACTGTTTCCGTAACATCAACATCAGGTGTAAATGCCGTATATTGCGGCGGAACCGGAGAAATGAATATTTCCGGCAGTACAATTACAGCCACGACAAATCCTTCAACTACACCTACAACCAGTTTAGCAGTTGGTGTATATACGAACGGAGGCAGTGTGACGGTTGAAAGCAGCGACATTGATGCCGTAGGCACCACTGCGGATCGCGGAATACAAAGCACATCCGGCAGTACTGTAACGTTTAACAGTGGAACCGTTACAGCTGACAGCGGCATATATTCCGAAACCAGTACAGTAACGGTTAATGGAGGCACGATAACAGGAACCACATACGGCATATATGCCATCGGCGGAACAACTGCGGTTACCGGCGGAACAATCACTGCCGATGAGTATGGAATACATGCTTCAGGTTCGGATGTGACAATCAGCAGCGCGGATGAAAATAATTTAACATCGGTCACAGGCAGTACAGCATTGTATGCAAGCAGTGCAACCGTTATTGTTGAAGAAAGCGGTTGTGATATGTCGGGAAGTATAACTTCGGTTGGCGCGGACATTACACTCTACGGCGGCACATACAGCAGCGATGTTGACGAATACGCGGCTACAAACTATTACCAAGACTCAACCGGCGAGGTAGTGCTTTCAAACACGATTGTAACCGACAATGATTATTTGACCAACGCTGACGGCTCCACCACAACGATAACATTGACAAATCTTGAGGATAATGTCGATAATTATATAGACAATTCGGAAACAGCTACCATTGAAGTGGTTTTAAGCGATGCCGGAGATGATGATACAACGGCGCTAAGCAATTATTTTTCAACTTATGAAATAGAAACCGCCGACGACGGCTTCGCGGTTGATATATCTGTAATCAAAACCACAAGCGCCGGCGTGGTAACGGATATTACGGAAATATCCAATCAAGAGGTAACAATAACATTGCCGACGGCTGTTGCGGATGAAACAACGACAACGATTTACCATGTAAAGGACAGCACAACACCTACTATAGAAACAATTACACCTGATAACGTTTCCGGCAACACGGTTACATTCACCACAAGCTCATTCTCAACATATTACATAGACTACACCGCGGCACAGATTTCGAGCTTAGATATAACAGACAAAGTAACGCTTAACCTGACGCCGACCGCGACAAATGTTCAGGGCGAGTATTATATCACGCTTGATGCGGAGGACGACGAGTACATCAACCGCTTTATGGCGGCGGAGCTTGCGTTCGAGCTTGATGATACGCTTGATATAACCAATATCGGCGCGGTAACAATCACACCGGCTTCGTATATCGACATCATTGACAACGGCGACGGCGAGTACGAGTTTAACGTAAACGGCGACGAGAACTCCGGTGGCGAGACGATAAGCGACATATCGGGCGCGTCCATACTTCTCGGAACGCTGACAATAACCGGTGACGGCACATTCAAGCTTACGTTGAAGACCGATAATCTATCAACCAACACGGCTAACCAGGTTCAGACAGCGGAAACATCAAACAATATTGTTAGTACATACAATGTAGACGGCACTGCGGACGGTGAGCTTCTTTATAACACAACAGCACTCGCAAGCGGCAAGCTGACACTCGCGCAGTCCAAGCTTATAATCAATGTAATGTTCCCGAACGCGGTAACAGCGCAGAACGCGGAGTATAACGACATGAAGATTACTGTAACCGGCATAGGTGTTGATGAAGAGATTGAAATAGGTAAGGATAAGCAGACAGACGGATTGCAGACCGTTACAATAAGCGGTGTTGATTCAAATAATGATTATACTGCTACAGGCTATGTAGCTACCATAGATGATGTTTATACCGGCTATTCATACACTCTTGAATTTACGGGCGCAGGCTACAGAACCTACAGAATGACCGTAGTTCCCGACGGCGACAGCGCAACCGTAACGGTATGGAACAACGCGATGAGCAATGACATGGTTGTTGTATCGTCGGACGAAAACGCGATGGGTGCTGTTACAGATGATGTAACCTTCCTCGCGGGCGACATTGTAGCGAACGACCTAATCGACCTATGGGATTTGTCGGCGGTAGTATCATACTTCGGTAAGACAAACGATACAACAACAGCTGACACATTCGCAATGTACGACCTGAACCGCGACGGTAAGGTTGATTCAAGAGATATAGCGATGGTATTGGTATCATGGGATTATTAATATAGTGTCCTCCGAGAATAATACTTTTTGATGAGTATATTCTTGTGTGAAAACGGCAGCGGAAATCCGCTGCCTTTTTTTTATGCGCCGTATGTCCCTCATCCGTCGGCTCCGCCGACACCTTTTTGGCTACGGCTACGAGCAAAGCTCTACGCCTACGATTTGCAAAGCAAATCGTTCACCCCTCGGGGGAAGGCTTAGGGTTTGCAGTGAATTTGATTAGCCTTCCCTTGGGGGAAGGTGGCACACGCCGCAGGCGAGTGACGGATGAGGGATTGCGCCGCACTTCCGGCTATCGTTTCCCGCCCCACGTCGCCGTTAGGCGTAAGAGGGGAGGTGGCGCCGCTAAAAGCGGCGTGACGGAGGGATTCCTCACCACACCTCGTAGAGGGCGCCCAATGGGCGCCCGAATCCCTCCACCGGCTCCGCCGGTCCCCCTCCCTTTAGACAAGGGAGGCAAGCAGAGCACAGCCGGTTTTTTCGTAGGGGTCGGCGCCTCGACGACCCTAAGCTTTCCCCTGAGGGGTGAACGATTTGCTTTGCAAATCGTAGGCATAGAGCTTTGCTCGTAGCCGTAGCCAAAAAGGTGTCGGCGGAGCCGACGGATGAGGGATTGCACCGCATGAAAAATAAAGACGCACTTCTGTCTATGCTCTGCAAGGCTCCCTTGTTAAAGGGAGCTGTCACGAAGTGACTGAGGGATTCCTATTCAAGTCTGTCGAAAGAATCCCTCCGTCATTTGCTTCGCAAATGCCACCTCCCTTTAACAAGGGAGGCTCCCGTCCGCCGCAAATTTCCTCGTAGGGGTCGGCGCCCTCGACGACCCGTAAGGCTCCCCTATCTAGGGGAGCTGTCAGCGTAGCTGACTGAGGGGTTTGCGCCGCATTTCCGGCTATCGTTTCCCGCCCCACGTCGCCGTTAGGCGTAAGAGGGGAGGTGGCACGGCGCAGCCGTGACGGAGGGGTCTTATCACACAGCCGTAGGACTTGCTCTATACGAAACACAGCGCAAGACCCCACCACCGCATACGCGGTCCCCCTCCCCGCTTACGGCTATGCCGACACGGGGAGGTAAATGCCCGCCGCAAATGCACCTCGCAAGGGAGGCTCACACCCGCCGCACGCATCCCGCTAACAGCATCCGAATGCTTTTCTGAAATCCGTCGGCGAGAAGCCGGTATACGCTTTAAAATCCTTTGAAAACTTTTGCGGTGTGGAGTAGCCTATTTTGTTGATTATATACGACACCTTGTCATCGGTATACAAAAGCTCGTATTTTGCCTTTTCAAGGCGCGAGGTTTTAATAAAATACGCCGGAGTTGTTCCGAAATTCTTTTTGAATAAGTATATAAAATATTTTTCATTGTACCGCATATGCCTTGCGACGTCGCTGACCGTCAGGCGCGAACCGAGATTTTCCTGGATAAATCGGCGCGTCTCGTCGGCGAACGCGCTTGATTTTATATCCGTAATTTCCCGCTCACCGCTTTCGAGGAAGAACGACACAAGCTCTGTAAGAGCCGCCTTTATCAAGAGCGCCGATGCGGCGTCATTTTTTGTGTGAAGAGCGTCAAGCCGCTCAAATAACAGCTTCGCGCGGTCGTTGCTTTCCAAATGCACAACATATGAAAAATCCGTAATATCAAACAGTGAGCGGTCGTCAACGGACATGATAAAATCGCACCAATACTTATTGTAGCAGGTTTCGTTTTCCGAATACAGCGAAACCCTCGAGCCGCGCGGCAGCAGAACCATATCGTTCTTTTCTGGATAGAAAGCTTTTCCGTTTACGGTGATTTTTCCCTTGCCGTCCAAAATCAAATACAGACTGTCTCGGCGGCGCGTATGCTCCTCCCTCGACCAATCGGGGCAAAGACCGTGATCTATCAATATAAATTCCGTTTGCAGCGTTGAAAGACGCTGGTTTAATAATTGGTTTTGACTGTGCGGATTCATAAGCAACCCTCCTTTTTATCAAGTATATCATATCCGCGCGAAAATTTAAATATAAAAATCTGACTTTTTGACAAGTAATGCTTACTAAAATGTATACAAAGCCTTTAATTTTTGATTTAAAATAAATGTAAAAGATTATCCGCCGCGGTTCTTTCTCTCCCTCCCGCCGCGGCGGATAAAATATTTTTCAGAAAGGCGGATTATTTTATGAAAAGATTAATTTCCGGTATAGTCGGCATTGTAATGCTCTGCTCATCCTTTTTGAGCGTAGGCACCGCGTTTGCCGATGAGACCTACACATTCGGGAGCGCGTATAGTGAGATAAAGGCGTTTGACACAAGCTCCTTATCAGAAACATCGATAGGCGACAGCGGATATAAAATTTCAACCTCAAGCTCCAACTACAACAATGTTGTGGTAAGGAATAATTCAAGCACAAATTCGGGATATTATCCATACGGCAGCGGACTTCCCGACAACGGATATTATTTATTTTTAGGCTCCGGCGGCAACGGCAGTGTCAGCGCGACGCTGACGCTCCCTGAGACGGTTGAGGCGGGGAAGTATATTAACATTACCTACGCGAAGCCCTACGCTACAAATAATGGAAGCACAAACCGCAGCGCGGGCAATGATAACACAATGGTTGTCGGCAGTGAAACGGTTGACGTTGAGGCAATATGCGATTATGATACGTGGTACACGACAACGATTAAAGCATCGGCGGCTGTTTCGCAGATTGCGATTACGCTCGGCAAATGGAGCGCGCTTGCGATTTCCGAAATCAGCATAACCGACAGCGCGGACACGCTGGAGCTTACATCGGACGTAACAGAGCTCTACATAACCTCCGAAACGCAGACGGTTTTGTACAGCGCGTCGGTATATTCATGCGTCACGATGGAAATGGGCGGCACCGAGATAATCGCCAAGGGCGGTGTTGACTCGTCCGCGTCGGCGGTATATTCGATAGACACATACGAGGGCGTGAGCATAAACCAAAACGGAGAGCTGACCGTCACAAGCTCCGCCGCTCCGGGAACGGTAACAGTCAGGGCGGCATACGGAAATAGCGAAAAGACCATGACACTGCTCCTAAAGGCTCTCGGCAGCGCGGCAAGCGTTTCAATCTACGGCGATGAGCTTGCAAAGGCGGGTGAAACCGCCGAGTACACGGCTTTGCCGATAACCGAGGACGGAGTTGTTGTTCCCGCGCGCGCCACGAAATGGGAGATAGTCGGCGAATATGAGGGCGCGGAAATTTCCGAGGACGGAACGCTTACCGTAAGCGATACCGCCGCGGCGGGAATTGTAACAATAAAAGCTACGCTTACCGAATCCGACATACAAACCGAGGCTGTTTCATCCGAATTTGAAGTGACAATACGCGCCGCGGGCGAATATGATTTCCCGTATAACATACAGGGCTTGCTTTTGACGAACGGAAAAACGGAAATTTCAAGCGCGACGGGAACGGACGGAGTAATTATAGAAAAAACGGGCGATATTGACGGCGATTATTCCTTGGTTGTAAAGGTATTCGACGCGGATAACCGCCTTATAGCCGAGCAATCGGAGCCTATAGAGGATTTATCCGACGGCGTGCAGGCTATGGACTTTAATATGAGCTTCACGGGCGCGGAGTCGGCTAAGGTATATATAATGTCGGGAGCAGCCGCGGAAAGCGGTGAATCCGATGATAAAGACGATGAATATGAGATAAAAAGCGTCGCGGAAAACGGCAAGGTGGTTATAGTGAAAAATACGGACGGAAGCGCCAATGCGGATTTAATTATAGCGCAGTACGAGAACGACGTTTTAAAGAGCGCAAAGGTACAGACCGCCGAGCTTTCGAGCGGTGAAAATGAAATCGAGGTTGCCGATACCGAGCTTTCAGGTGAATTTAAAGTATTCCTTTGGGACAGCGTAAGCACTATGAAGCCGCTCACGCAAACGGCTGACGCGATAACAAGCGGCGATGCGGACGATACGGATAATACCGGCGAGGAGGGAACCGTTGTTTCGGACGAGGTGGTTTTAACCTCCGCGGGTGAATATAAAAATATACCGCTTGTATCGGACTGGATAACGGGAACAAAATCCGGCTGGGGTATGGGCGCGGGTATAATAATACCCTCCGGCGCGCCTTACGGAGTAGATCCCGACTTAGTTGACGTGTCGGAGCTTAACGTGAGCTACACCTATGACAGCAACTATCCCGCGCAGACGGCTGACAATGTGCTGTGGTACAAAACAGGTGCGTATCACGCGGGAAACAGCAGCGGAAACAACAGCATTTATGCGCGCGACGGCGCGGATTGGGAGCAAAAGGCTCTGCCGATAGGCAACGGATATATGGGCGGTATGGTATTCGGTATGCCCGATAAGGACCAAATTCAGTTTAACGAGGAAACGTTCTGGGCGGCGGGCTACAGAGGAACACAAACGCAGGTTTCATCGTCCACCGTAAACAGCAATATGAGCGAGGGCATAAACGGCTATATGAGCGTCGGCAATATATTTGTTGATTTTAATATGCCCGAGGGTGCCGCGGTGAATAACTACTACCGCGACTTAAATCTCGATGAGAGTGTGGCGCACGTTCAATATGAATATGACGGCGTGACCTACAACAGGGAATACTTCGCGTCATACCCGAAGGAGGCGCTCGTATTCAGATATACCGCCGACACGGAGGGCGCGTTGAGCTTTGACGTTACACCGGTATCGATGCACCCCGGCGAGGTGACGGTAAATGACGGCGAGATTACGATTATCGGCAAGCTGAAGGACAGCGAGCCGTATTCGTCAAGCGGAAATGCGGCTTGGAATCAGGAATCGGATTTGGAATACTGCACAAAGGTAAAGGTTATCGCCGACGACGGAACGGTTACGGACGGCTATAACACGGTGAACGTAAGCGGCGCGACAGGTGTTACGATAATAGTGACGGCGGCGACAGATTACGACAAGGATCAATTTGAATTTAATGCCGACGGCAGTGTTAATATGACGAAAACGCCGTATAAGAGTACCGAGGGCGTTCAGGCGGCGATTGATAAGGCGGAGGAAAGAATGAGCGGCGCGGCGGCAATGAGCTATGCCGACCTTAAAGCCGAGCATATTGCCGACTATAAGGAGCAGTTTGACACGGTCAAATTCTCCCTTACGGATGAGGATGAGATATGCCAAACACCGACAGACGAGCTGCAATCCTCCTACAGCAGTGTCGTAAGCGCGGCTGAACAGTCGGACGGTACTACAAAGGTAACATACAACGAAACATCCTATCAAAACCTTGACAAGCACCTTGAGGAGCTGCATTATAATTACGCGAGATACCTTATGATTTCATCATCGCGCTCCACGACGATGCCCGCGACCTTACAGGGCAAATGGTGTCAGTCAACGGCTGAAATATGGGGCTCGTGCTATTGCATAAATATCAATATGGAGATGAACTACTGGTTCGCGGGCGGTGCGAATCTCTTAGACAGCGGAAAGTCGCTTATACGCTGGTTCGAGTCGCAGATACCCGCCGGACGCGTGACCGCGAAAAATATGTATAAGGTCACTCCGAAATCGTACACGTACGCGGACGGCGAAATTACGTTTACCGATTCGGACGACGATGCGGACGATGTGTTCATTATGCACACAAAGCAGGCGATAATGGGAACAACCGATATGACCGGCTCCACAAGCATACAATCTCCGGGCAACACCGCGTGGCTAATGTATAATCTTTGGGATTTGTACCAAACAAGCGGCGACAAGGAGCTTTTGGAAAACGAGATATATCCGATAATGCGCAAGGCGGCGAATTTCTACACGCAGTATCTGTACACAAACGAGAAAAAGACAACTACCGACACCGACACTTATCCGGACGGCTATTATTACACCACCTGGGCGGGACGCTCGCCGGAGCAGGGACCGACCGAGGAGGGTATAAAGTACGATTTGCAGCTTGTCGCGGGAATGTATGATTACACGATAGCGGCGGCTGAAACACTCGGCGTTGACAGCGAAAAGGTCGCGGCTTGGAAAGAGATAAGAAACCATCTTGAAACGCCCGTGGAGCTTGGCGACGACGGACAAATTAAGGAATGGGCGGAGGAAACAACGTACAACACGGACGAGGACGGAAACGCAATAGGCGACCCCGTACACCGCCATATTTCGCACCTTGTGGGCTTGTACCCCGGAACGCTTATATCACGCGACACTCCCGAATTATTGGAGGGCGCGAAGATAGTATTGGAAAACCGCGGCGATGATTCGACAGGCTGGTCGTGTTCAAACAAATTCCTGCTGTGGGCGAGATGTCTTGACGGCGATAAGGCGCTCGAGCTGTTCCGCTATCAGCTTGCGAAAAAGACGTATTCAAACCTGTTCGACACACATTCACCGTTCCAGATTGACGGAAACTTCGGCTCCGCGGCGGGAGTTATGGAGCTTTTGATGCAGTCGCAGACGGGACCGATATACATTTTGCCCGCACTCCCCGAGGTGTGGGACAGCGGCGAGATAAGCGGTATAAAGGCTAAGAACGGCGCCGAGGTGTCGATTAAATGGGAAAACGGCGAGGCAACGGAAATAAAGATAATTCCCGCCTCCGACGGCGATATTACCATAGGCTACGAAAAGGAAAACACATTCACGCTAAACGGCAACACCGCGGAGTTCACGGACGGACTCTTCACAATAGAAAACGCCGTTGCCGGCACGGAATACACCTTTACGGCGGTTAATTAAGCATTTATCGGGGTAATTCGGAAGCGCAAGCTTTAATAAAATCCGAATTATCCCGATTTATGAAAAAGAAGAGGTATAATGAAAAAATTTATTGCTGCCGCGGCAATTATTTGCTGCGGATTTATGACTGCGGCTTACGCGGAGGGGGTTGAGGTGACGAGGTTTACACATCAAAACGTAGTCGGCTCACAGACCTGCTACAGCGGGAGCGACTTGGACGAAACGACTGTAACAGAACTGCCGGATGTGATAATGGGTATAAGGATAAACAATCCCGTAATCCGCGCTTACCTTACGGCGGACGAAACACAGAGCGTCACGGTTACGGCGGAGCAGTACAACAAATTCGGAAAGCTTTTAAAAACCGATGAGAACACAATTTCGGTCGGAGCAGATGAAACCGCGTTTGAATTTAACCGCGTAAGAAACGCGGAAAGCGTTAAGCTCTACGCCGACGGCGAGTATATCGGCGGCGTAAACGACTCGCTTACATACGAAAACGGCGTAAGCCTTACCGAGGCACCGTCGGATTACCAAATTTACCAGCGCGACGAAAACAACCAAGCCGTTATCACTCTTGCGGGTTCGGTCGAAAGCGCGGACGGTAATATCGCGATTGCCGAAAACAGTGTCAGCGTCACATTCGGCGATGACGTTGAGGACGCTGTTATAATCATTGCGGAATACAATGACGACGCGACATTAAAGGGAGTTACAATTACTCCGCAGGACGGCTCTGTTACCACTGTAACATCCGATGAGGCATATGGAAATATAAAGGTAATGGTATGGGACGGCATGGACACGATGAAGCCGATTTATACGTCCGCGTCGGACACCGTTACGGTGACCGCCGAGAATATCGAAACCGCCGAGATAACGTCGCAGACCGTAAGCACCGACGGCGATTTCAGCGCGGCGCTTACGCTTGACGCGGGTATGTACAATATTTCACTTAAAACAAACGGCGGCGTTACGGAATTTAAAAATGTCGGCGTTGGCGATATATGGGTTGCCGCGGGACAATCGAATATGACGGATATGGGCGCGATTACCGACGGCTTCGTACCCGACACCGACGACCCGATAACCGATAATATGCACATCATATACGCCGAGGACACCACCTGGCAGCAAATGAGCCATCCGGCGGGCGAGGGACATTTCTTTAAGACCGGTACCCGCACATCGCCGGTAACGTCATTCGCGCGTATTATATCCGAGGAGGAGGGCGTACCGGTGGGTATCGTTCAATCCTCGGTCGGCGGAACATACATATACCAATGGGCGGAGGGCATAAACACTTCCGATTCAACCGGCGGATATTTGATAAACGCAATGAAAGCGTGCTTTGACAATATGCCCTCAACGGATATTAAGGGCATACTCTGGTATCAGGGCTGCAACGACACGATAAACGAAAGCTACGCCTATGATTATGAAAGACTTCAGGGCGAAATATTCTCCCAATTCCGCGAATTCTTCGGAGAGGACACGCCTATAATCACCACGCAGATTAACGACGCGAAGCAGGACAGCACCTCATCGCTCGGCTATTATGACGCGTGGAGCTATGTAAAGGATATACAGCGTCAAAACGCGGAGCTGTACGACAATGTATATGTTGTCGGAACGGGCGCGCTCGATTTGGGCGACACTATCCACAACAGCGCAAAATCGAATTTGACCGTGGGTGACGAATGGGCGCGTGTCGCGCTGAACCGCGTCTACGGCAAAACAGACGTTACATATCTGCACCCGACGATTGACACCGTTGACATTACAGACGAGCATACGCTGACGCTTACGTTTAAAAATGTCGGCGACGAGGGATTGTACCTCAGAGAGGACACAAAGCGGCTCGGAATAACAAACGGCGAGGTTGATATCGCGCTCGGTGATTTAACCGAGGAATTTACGGTGCGAATGGGCGGAAACGTCAATATGACCTCAAGCAATACCGGCAAGGGCACAACGCTCACCGTGACGGACGCGGAGCTTCAAGAGGACGGCAAAACCGTTATACTCACTGTCGAGGAGGAAATGGCGGGCACAATCGCCGTTGACTGCTGCTACGGCAAATACTTTGTTCCTACGCTTACGGATAAGGCTACAGGCTGGTCGGTTTTGACGTTCTATAACGTGATTGCCGATTGGGGCGACGCGGATATCGAGGTAACGGCGCCCGTAACATATACGGCGGAGGACACCGCGCTTATATCCGAGGGCGCGATTACTACGGACGGCTTCTCAACGATAAGCGCCGATATAGCGGCGAACACGGCAAGCAGCGAGTATATGTACCTTAACACATATTCGAGCGGAAACGCGTACCCGCTTATGAAATTCGATTTGACGGGCGTTGACACATCGGCGATACAGTCGGCAACACTCCAAATATACACGAACGAAATAAACAAGGACAGAAACGGCAATATAACCATATCGGCTGTAGGCACGGATTGGACGAATGAAAGCATATATTCCGATTATACGGCAATATCGTCGGGCGCGGAGGTAATAAAGACATACGAGGGAGTGAACACCTCGGCAGTGTTTCCGACGAACAATTACTCATCCATTGACGTGACGGATTATATCAAGTCGCTTGAAAGCCCCGAAAAGGTCGCGTTCAGCGCGGCGGCAACGCAGGCAGCGGTAGCGCTTATGTCGGGTGTTGATTCCGACAACCCGCCGCAGCTTGTTATACAGTACGGCAAAAATGTGTCGCTCACCTATACCGATGCGGATAATGTGCCTGCAAGCGGCGTAAAGGTTACAATATCCGGAACCGGTGCGACGCAGTATAACGCGGCAACATTTGAAACCGATGAAAACGGCGTTGTAAACGCTATTTTGACGGAGGGTACATATAAGGCGGTTACAACCATCGGAGAGTATCTCGCGATGGAAAACAGATTCACTGTTTCGGACGATGATGTATCTCAAAGCTATACCCTTACAAAGAACACACAAATTCCCGCGAGCATAACGCTTAGCGGCGGCGCGGAAACTGCGGCGGCGGGAGTTACAACGGAGGCGTTTGCTGCTGTTCTTTATGACACCGAGGGTGAAATAATACCCGACGGAGCTGTATGGACATGGGAGTGCGACAATGAAGCGACAGTCGAGGACGGCAAGGTTACAATCCCCTCCGACGCGGCGGCGGATGACGTAATAACCCTTACCGTAACGGCGGCATTTAACGGCGTAACGGTCAGCGCGGCGGCGCAAATCACGGTTATAGAGATTACAGGCTATGAATTCGGCAGTGAATATGCTCTTGTAAAAGCCTTTGACCAGACGAATATGAGCGGTGTTTCTGTCGGCAGTACCGGCATAAAGGCAAGCTCGACAGGCGGTAACTATAATTGTATTATGCTTCGAAACAGCTCGAGCGAAAACGATGGCTACTATCCGTATACGTCAAGCTTTAAGGCGGACAACGACGCGTATTACCTATTCGCGGGCGCCGGCGGAAACAACGGCAGCGAGGTTATGACATTGACGCTGCCGAGCACAATTAAGGCGGGAAAAACCATCACTGTAAAAATAGCGAAGCCGTCGGCTACCAATAACGGAAGCACAAACAGAACAAGCGATAACAACGTGCTTACCGTAGTTATCGGCTCCGAAACGCTTGATTTGCAAAACGACTTCAATTTTGACGAATGGCAGACCGTGGATGTTGTAAGCGATACGGACGTAAGAGAAATAACCCTGAACCTCGGTAAATGGTGCGCGGTGGCGATTGAGAGCATTTCAATAGACGGCTGACGCGGGGACGTCTCAATCACACGCGTAAACACTGAAGACAGACCGATATTCAACAGATAATGAGAATATTTACTCTCACCTAAAAATATCACTGCGGTGATACAAAAAAAGCGGAACTATCTAACCTTGTTCCGCTTTTTTTGTTGACGGTTTATGATGCGCAAAATTCCGGAAGCGGCTTTGTATGGACAAAAATAAAGAATAATGATATAATACACGATAGGAGGGGATAAAAATGAAAAAAATTGTAATATTACCGCTGTGCTGTATAATAGCCGGTGCGGGCGCGGTATGCGCACAGGAAATACTGAACGCCGTTTCTGTGGATTTCAGGATATATATTGACAATCAAGAAATGGATTTTAACAATGAGACGGTCACAATAAACGACAGAACATATGTGCCGTTGAGGGAATTATCCGAGGCAATGGGATTAAGCGTAACATGGGACGAGGAAAATAAGAGTGTCTATATAGAACAGCCCGCTGAGGTATTATATCCTTTTGAGGATGAAAATTATATGTGGGGATTTAAGGATGCGGACGGCAATGTTGTAGTCGAAGCTATATATTATTATGTCGAGGAATTTAGTGACGGCTTGGCATTAGTCAGAAAATCGGGCGGGCAGAACGGACAATACGGCTATATTGACGTTACCGGCGAGGAGGTTATACCGTGCCGATATTATAACGCGTGCAGCTTTAGCGACGGCTTGGCTGTGGTGTCGTTGGCAACCGCTACAGATGAAAGCAAATTTGCGTATATAAATAAGGACGGCGATTTTGCTTTTGACAAGACCTTTGAAATGGCATATAGCTTCCACGACGGATACGCGGTGGTTTTAAAGGAGGGCTCGATAGTGCCGAGACCCAACGCGGACGAAAACGCGGCAAAATGGTCTTACATAGACAAAACCGGTGATTTTGCGACGGAAATGACATTCGACACCGCAAGTAATTTTTCGGGCGGCAGGGCGAGTGTCACATTGGACGGAATCAGCGGAACGATTGATGCGGATTTTGTGTTCACACCGGATGAGGAGTAAAATCGGCTTTCGGCAAAAGCCCGGGTTAAGGCTTTTGCCTTAATCCATGCGGGTCACTGCCGAATTTTGCATATACCGCGCGCAAAATTCGGCAGTGCCGTTTCACGTCACGCAAACATTAAAAGGCTCAGCGCAATTACCGCCATGCCCAATATCACGCCTATAATAGTGACCTTGCTTTTTTCGTATTCGCGCGCCATGGGGAGCAGATCTTCTATCGATATGAATATCATAATACCGGCGATAAAGCCGAAGAGAATACCGAATACCGCGTCATTAAAGAACGGGCGCAGAATAAGATAGCCTATAACCGCGCCTATAGGCTCCGTAATCCCCGAAAAAAACGAGATTATAAACGCTTTTTTTCTGCTTCCGCTTGAATAGTATATCGGCACCGCTGTGGCGATGCCCTCCGGGACATTGTGAATGGCAATCGCGACCGCTATAGCCACTCCCAGCTGCGGGTCCTTCAGCGCGGAGGTAAACGTGGCGAGACCCTCCGGAAAATTATGTAAACCGATTGCGAGAGCGCTGACCACTCCGAGGCGTTTAAGCGCCGCTGATTTGTTATCCCTATCATTTAAATTGCCTATGTCGCCCTCCGACGACGGGACAAAGTAATCAATCAGCCCGATAAACACAATTCCCGCGAAAAAGGCGGCGACGGCAAGGCAATATCCCATTTTTTCACCCGACGCGGCGGCAAGATACGCGCGCGATTTCTGAAAAATTTCAACCATAGACACGTATATCATAACTCCGGCGGAAAATCCGAGAGAGCCCGCCAAAAATTTTGTGTTGGCGGTTTTTGCGAACAGAGCCGTCATACTGCCCGCTCCGGTTGCCAATCCCGCCAAAATTGTAAGCGAAAGCGCGAATATTACGTTTGAATCCACTAAAATCATCTCCTTAAAACTTCTTATGGTATAATACGTTGCACGAATTTTTTTTGTTACTTAAAAATAATGTTGCTAAATTCCGATTTTGGGTATATAATAGCCTAAAAATGAAAAATAGGTGTAAGGAAACGGCGATATGGTGGAAATAACTTCTTCATCAAACAATAAATGTAAATATGTAAAATCTCTTTCGCAGAAAAAGTCAAGGCAAAAATACGGGGAATACACAGTCGAGGGTATAAAATCCGTAAGCGACGCGCTCAATTCGTCAAGAGAGATCACGGCGATATATGTTTCGCGCGCTTTTTTTGAAAGCGAAAGCTTCGCGTACCCCGAGGACATTCCGCTTTTCAAGGTATCGGACAATGTATTTTTGAATATGTGCGACACAAAAACGCCGCAGGGAATACTCGCGTCGCTTAAAATCGAGGAAAACGGCGGCTTTAAACCCGACCTCTCAAAGCCGTACATTTATTGTGACGGCGTAAGCGACCCGGGAAATATGGGCACAATAATACGCACGGCGGATGCGGCGGGATTCGGCGGAGTGCTTCTGTCGCCGGGGTGCGTTGATTTATACAGTCCAAAGACGGTGCGCTCAAGTATGGGTTCCTTTTTCAATATTGATATTATAACCGACGTTACGTATGCAAGGCTCGGGGAATACAGGAACGCGGGATTTCGGCTTATAGGCGGCGCGCTGGGCGAAAATACCGTTGATTACCGCGATGCCGACATGAAAAAGCCCACTGTTATAATAGTGGGAAATGAGGCGAACGGAATATCGGACGAGGTAAAGGAAATGTGCGAGTGCGTCAAGATACCGATACTGGGAAAGGCGGAATCGCTGAATGTCGGAGTGGCGGCGGCAATTTTAATGTATGAATTGGTTCGTCAAAGGTCTTGACATTTTTCGGATTTTGTAGTAATGTAACATAGGTGTGCGGGGTGGTGAATTTATGGAGCATATATTATATTGGCTGTGGCTTACGACAAAGCGCGGTTTTTTCGCGCCGAAAATAACAAAGCTTTTCGAGCGCTTTGAAACGATTGAGGACATATATTTCTCAAAAAGCTACAATAATATATACGGTATTTCCGAGCGTGAAATATCCCGCCTTTACGACAAGGATTTATCCAAGGCGAAAAGCGTGCTTGAAAAAACCGAGAAGCTTAATGTAAGCATAATCACCTTTGACGATGAAAATTATCCGCAGCTGTTAAGGAATATACCCGACCCGCCGTATGTATTATATATAAAGGGTAAGAAATTGGAGCTTGACACACTGCTCACAATCGGAGTTGTGGGGACAAGGATGTCATCGGAGTACGGAAACACCGTTACCGAGAGGATATGCCGCGACCTCGCTCTTGCCGGAGCCGTTACCGTAAGCGGAATGGCGCGCGGCATAGACAGCGCGGGAGCGTGGGCGACCGTTGATGTGGGCGGAACAGCCGTCGGCGTTATAGGCAGCGGAATAGATATAGTGTATCCGAGCGAGAATACGGAGCTTATCAAGGCTATTACGGAAAACGGATGCGTAATCACAGAATATCCGCCGGGGACGCCGCCGTACCGCTCAAATTTCCCGTTAAGAAACAGAATAATAGCGGGACTTTCAAGAGGCGTGCTTGTCACCGAGGCGCCGGAGAGCAGCGGCTCGCTAATCACGGCGAAATATGCGCTGGAAAACAACAGGGATATATTCGCGGTGCCGAGGAACATTACCGAAAAGGAATTTTTGGGTACCAACGTGCTGATACAGCAGGGCGCGAAGCTTGTAAACGGCGCGGAGGATATAATATGCGAATACCCCTACGCGGTAAAAATACCGCCGAAAACAAGCCGTGCGCCCATTGCGTCAGCCGCGCCGAAGTCGGTCACGGTGGATAACGACAAATACGGCAAGCTGAGCGAAAAGGAAAAGGGGATAATAGATTTATTGAAAAAAAGAGATATGCAGATTGACGAAATATCCGCGGGACTTAATATTCCCGTAAGCGAGGTAAACACAAGGCTGATAAAGCTTGAGGTAAGCGGACTTATAAAAAGACTTCCGGGCGGCGTTTATCAGCTTAAGATATAGATTTGGAGGAAAATATGGCAACAAAAAAGCTGTTGATAGTTGAGTCGCCCGCAAAGGCGGGGACAATAAAAAAATATCTTGGCAAGGACTACACGGTAATGGCGTCGATGGGACATATAATCGATTTGCCCAAAAGCCAAATGGGCGTGGATCTCGAAAAGAACTTCACGCCGAAATATATAACGATACGCGGCAAGGGCGAGCTGCTCGCGCAGCTCAAAAAAGAGGCTAAAAAGGCGGATATTGTCTATCTCGCGACCGACCCCGACCGCGAGGGAGAGGCTATAAGCTGGCATCTTGCCAACGCGCTTAAAATAGACCCTAAGTCAAATTGCCGCGTCACCTTTAACGAGATTACCAAAACAGCCGTAAAGGCGGCGATAAAGCAGCCGCGTCCGATAGATATGGACCTTGTGGACGCGCAGCAGGCAAGGCGCGTTCTTGACAGAATCGTCGGCTACACAATAAGCCCCATTCTTTGGGAGAAGGTAAAGAGAGGTCTCAGCGCCGGCAGGGTGCAGTCCGTGGCGACAAAGCTCATATGCGACCGCGAGGAGGAAATAGAAAACTTCGTGCCGCGCGAATATTGGTCTATAGAGGCTTTGCTTACGGAGCCTAAATCAAAAAAGGATTTCACGGCGAAATATTACGGCGAAAACGGCAAGGAAGTGGCGCTTAACAATGCGCGGGAGGCGAAAGCCGTAAGCGACGATGTAAAGAACGCGGAATTTCTTGTTCAAAAGGTAAAGCGCGGACAGCAAAAGCGCAACCCGCAGCCGCCGTTTACAACGAGCACGCTCCAGCAGGACGCGTCAAGAAAATACAATTTCCAGGCGGCAAAGACGATGCAGATTGCTCAAACGCTGTATGAGGGCGTAAACCTCGGCGGCAGAATAGGCACGGTAGGTCTTATAACGTACATGAGAACCGATTCCTTGAGAATCGCGGATGACGCTCAAAAAGAGGCGGTTGAGTATCTCACGGAGACATACGGAAAGGAATACGTAAACCCCAAGCAGTATAAGACGAGGAAAAACGCGCAGGACGCGCACGAGGCGATACGTCCGACGTCGATAAATATAGTTCCGATAAATATAAAGGATAAGCTCACAAACGACCAATACAGGCTGTATAAGCTTATATGGGAGCGCTTCGCGGCGAGCCAGATGTCGAGCGCGGTATACGACACTATGCAGGTCACGCTTGACGCGAACGGTCACACCTTTAAGGCGAGCGGCACAAGCGTAAGATTCAAGGGATATACGACGGTATACGAGGAGCCTGCCGATGAAAAGGAAAAGAAAAGTAAAATGCTGCCGAAAATCGAGGAAAACGAAAGGGTCAACCTGAAGCAAATAGAGGAAAAGCAGCACTTCACTCAGCCTCCCGCAAGATACAGCGACGCGACGCTTATCAAGGAGCTTGAGGAAAAGGGCATAGGCAGACCGTCCACATACGCGCCGACAATATCCACAATCGTGTCGAGAGGGTATGTGGTAAGGAGCAAAAAGCAGCTTGTTCCCACGGAGCTCGGCTTTGTGACAACCGATATAATGAAAAATAACTTTTCCGACATAGTTGACGTGGAATTTACCGCGGGTATGGAGGAGGAGCTTGACAGCGTCGAGGAGGGCGAAACCGATTGGAAAAAGGTTCTAAACGATTTTTACCCGCCGTTTAAGGAAAGCCTTGAGAGGGCGCAGGAAAATATAGAGAAAATAAAAATCAAGGACGAGGAATCGGACGTAATATGCGAGAAATGCGGCAGAAAAATGGTGTATAAGCTGAGCAAATTCGGCAAATTTCTTGCTTGCCCGGGTTATCCCGAGTGTAAAAACACAAAGGCAATCCGCGAGGAAACGGGCGCGAAGTGTCCCGAATGCGGCGGAGAAATTCTTGTAAAGAAATCGAGAAAGGGCAAGGTATATTACGGCTGCGAGCATTCTCCCAAATGCGGCTTTATGGTATGGGATATGCCCGTAAAGGACGAGGTATGCCCGCTCTGCGGCGGACTTCTATTAAAGAAGCAGGGCAAGAGAGGAAAAATCTTCTGCAATAACGAGAATTGCAAATATGAAAGAAAGCTAAAGGAAGAGGAACAGTGAAAGTAAAGGTTATCGGAGCGGGACTTGCCGGCTGCGAGGCGGCATTGCAGCTTGCGCGGCGCGGTATAGCCGTGGAGCTATATGAAATGAAACCCGTAAAATATTCACCCGCACATCACAGCGAAAGCTTTGCCGAGCTTGTCTGCTCCAATTCCCTAAAGGCGGACAGGATAGAAAACGCCTGCGGACTTTTAAAGGAGGAAATGCGCCTGTTCGGCTCCGTCATGATGGAGGCGGCGGATATAAGCCGCGTGCCGGCGGGCGGCGCGTTGGCGGTAGACCGCGACATTTTTTCGGGATATATAACCGATAAGATAAAATCCAATCCGCTTATAACGGTTGTAAGCGGCGAGGTGACTGAAATAAATCCGGACGAATATACCATAATCGCCACGGGTCCGCTCACATCGGACGCGCTTGCGGAGAACATAAAAGGTCTAACGGGTACGGATTCGCTGTATTTTTATGACGCGGCGGCGCCTATCGTAACGGAGGAAAGCATAGACAAAAGCAAAACATTCAAGGCGGCGCGCTATGACAGGGGTACCGCGGATTATATAAATTGTCCCATGACGCGCGGGGAATACACCGCCTTTTACAACGCGCTTGTAGGCGCGGAAACCGCGCCGCTCAAAAGCTTTGAAAATCAAACGGTTTTCGAGGGCTGTATGCCCGTTGAGGTAATGGCGAAAAGAGGGGAAAGGACGCTTGTTTTCGGACCCTTAAAGCCTGTCGGACTTGTGAATCCCAAAACCGGCAGGGACGATTCCTATGCCGTTGTGCAGCTGCGCCGCGACAATAAAGAGGGAACGCTTTATAATCTTGTCGGATTTCAGACGAATTTGAAATGGGGCGAGCAAAAAAGAGTTTTTTCAATGATTCCGGGACTGGAAAACGCCGAATTCGCGCGCTACGGAGTAATGCACCGAAACACATATATAAATTCGCCTGCGACGCTCGACAGGTATTACCGTATGAAAAAGTACCCAAAAATATTTTTCGCGGGACAGATAACCGGCGTTGAGGGATATGTCGAGTCCGCGTCAAGCGGAATATTGGCAGGCTATAATATGGCGAAAATGCTGACGGGCAATGATATGTTCGAGCCTGACGCGCGCACGTGCATAGGCGCTCTGCCGCTGTATATTTCAAACGCGGCAAACACAAAGCTCCAGCCGATGAATGCCAATTTCGGCATAATAGAGGGACTCGGCGAAAGGATAAGAAATAAAGCGGAACGCTATAATAAGATAGCCGTTCGCGCTTTAGATATAATTAATAAACAAGTGAAAGGTGAGGTTTTATTATGAAAAAGAAATCTTTATTGGCAACCGCGGCGGCAATGGTTATCGGAGTGGGACTGCTTGCGGGCTGCGGCTCGGACACGTCAAAAGTAACTCCCACATTTATGTATTTCTATACAAATGCGGATATCGAAGTCGTGGAGCCTTTGATTGAAGAGTTAGAGGATGAATACGGTGATAAGGTTAATTTTACCCTTGTAAATGTCGATGAGAACCCGGAAGCGCTTGAAAGTTTCTCGCTTGTTTCGGGCAATACCCCCATGCTCATTATGACTGACACCAATAATGACATTTCAAGATTTGAGCCCTCATGCACGGATAAGGACACACTCATAGCCGATATAGAAGCGGCGTTCAATTAAAACCCGTATTTAAAGGACTGCGAAATTCGCCAAGGCGGATTTTGCGGTTCTTTTTGCATAATTAATCTAAATTTTTCAAAAGCTAAGCAAAAAAGGAGATTTAATTATGCAGAATATAAGAACCGACCTCGCGGTCGAGGCGCACGAATTAAGCAAAAAGCAGGCGAAAAGCGCGGCGGAAATCGACGGAGTTGTATCCGAGGTAGAGGAAACGGACGGCATAACCGTTACGCGCGTTGAAATAACAAACGAAAACGGAAGTAAGCGGCTCGGAAAGGCTGTCGGCAAATATGTCACAATAGACGCGCCGAATTTGAAATACAGCCTTGAAATATACGAAAGCGTATGTGAAATCATAGCCGAGGAAATCCGTAAAATGTCCGATATAAGCGCGGACTCTCTCACGCTTGTGGTGGGACTGGGCAACCGCGAAATAACGCCGGACGCGCTCGGCGCGAGCGTTGTGTCAAAGCTGCTTGTAACGCATCACATAAAGCAGAGCATGAGCGGTATTTTCGGGGACAATATAAGCGGCGTATGCGCTATCGCGCCGGGTGTTTTGGGTACGACGGGAATAGAAACGGCTGACATAATAAAGGCAGTTACGGAAAAGGTAAAGCCGCGCCTTATAATAGCGGTGGACGCTCTCGCCGCGGCGGATATACGGCGCGTGAGCAGCACAATACAAATTTCCGACACCGGCATACAGCCGGGAGCGGGCGTGGGCAATAACCGCGCCGGACTTAACGAGGAAAGCACAGGAGTAAAGGTAATAGCGATAGGCGTACCCACCGTAATAGACGCGTCCACAATATCCAGGGTGGAAATACCGCGCGAAATGGCTCCGCTTATGGTCACGACAAAGGATATAGACCTTGTCATAGAGTGCGCGTCGAACACAGTCGCCTAAGTAATCCAT
>JAJQAT010000048.1 GCA_021203665.1 Bacillota bacterium | reverse complement strand
CATAAGAGGTGAGGGGGGGACCGCGCAGCGGTGGTGAGGTAATTCAAACCCGCCGTATTGACAAGAACGAAATGACATTATATAATTTGTTTAGATTCAATTTAGATTAACGCATTACAATACACATAAACAGTAAGCAAAGGAGTTTTTATTATGGCTGATATTCTTGTTGTTGATGATGATAAGCATACGCGCATATTTTTGAAATCGATTTTGCAAAACGCGAATTACACCGTAACCACTGCGGAAAACGGCGAGGACGCGCTTGACGTGCTTGACAAAAAGCATATCGACCTTGTTGTGCTTGACGTTATGATGCCGAAAATGGACGGCTACGAGTTTACAAAAACCCTCCGTGAGTCAGACAACACCCTGCCGATTTTAATGGTGACGGCGAAAATTTTGCCGTCGGATGAAAAACAGGGCTTTATCGTGGGAACCGACGATTATATCACAAAGCCTATCGACGAGGAAAAATTACTGCTGCGGATTAAGGCGCTGTTGCGCCGCGCGCAAATAGTGAACGACCAAAAAATAGTAATCGGCGATGTCACTCTTGACTATAACGCGCTCACGGTCACACGCGGAAACGAGGTGCAGGAGCTTGCGCAAAAGGAATTTTTGCTCTTGTATAAGCTGCTTTCCTACCCGGGCAAAATTTTCACGCGCATACAGCTCATGGACGAGATATGGGGCATGGACAGCGAAACCGGCTGGGAAACGGTCACTGTGCACATCGGGCGGCTTCGCAAGCGCTTTGAAAATTGGAACGAATTTAAAATAGAGACGGTGCGCGGTCTCGGATACAGGGCGGTTAGAAACGTATGAATAACAGAGAAGAGCATAGACAGCGTATATCGCTTGTATTGTTAATTAGCGTAAGCGTTTTGGTATTGATAAGCGTCGCGGTTGTGCTTGCGGTTTTAACCGTATACGTTTTGATTAGGTTTAATGTTATAGTTCCGGATGATGAAAATCTGAGCCTCGGTACCTTGTTTTCGCTGATAGTTTATGTAAGCGCGGTAATAGGTCTTATAATCGCTTTTTTCTCAAGCCGTTATTCGCTAAAGCCCGTCAATCAGCTTATAAATCAGCTGGAGCGGCTTTCAAAGGGCGATTTTTCGACGCGGATAAAATTCGGCAATCCTATCGCGGTGCATCCCGCTTTCAGGAATATAGAAAACAGCTTTAACAAAACCGCGGAGGAGCTTGAACGCACGGAAATGCTTCGCGGCGACTTTATAAACAACTTCTCGCATGAATTTAAGACGCCGATAGTTTCCATAGCCGGCTTCGCGAAAATGCTCAGAGTTGCGGACCTGTCGGAGGAGGAAAGAGCGGAGTACCTTGAAATTATAGAGGAGGAGTCCCTGCGTCTCTCATATATGGCGACGAATGTGCTGAATCTTACAAGGGTTGAAAATCAAACCATTTTGACGAACGTCTCAAAATATAATCTGTCCGAGCAGATACGGCAGGATATTTTGATGCTTACGGATATGTGGACGCAGAAAAACCTGATTTTGGACATCGATTTCGCGGAATACACCATAGAGGCGAACAAGGAGCTTTTGGAGCAGGCATGGATAAATTTGCTTAATAACGCCGTAAAGTTTTCGGATGACGGCGGCACGGTTTCGGTAACGATTTCCGAGAGCGAGGATAATATTTCCGTGGCGATTTCCAACGGCGGAAAAACCATACCCGCGGAAAAGCTTGACAGGATTTTCAATAAATTCTATCAAGCCGACGAATCCCACTCGGCGGAGGGCAACGGCATAGGACTCGCGATAGTAAAAAAGGTTGTAGAGCTGCATAACGGCGGTATAAACGTAAAAAGCGAAAACGGCAAAACAACGTTTACTGTTATTCTGCCGAAATAATATGGGACAGCGAAGTGTACGGCAAAGCAAATAATTTTTATTAAAAATGAGAATATTTTGATTAGAATAGGGGAGAAATTATGATATACACTGACTTAACAAAAGAGGCTATGAAAATATGCTTTGCGGCGCATAAGGAGCAGCTTGACAAAAGCGGTATGCCGTATGTGTTCCATCCGTTCCATTTGGCGGAGCAAATGCCCGACGAATACACAACCGCCGCGGCGCTCCTGCATGACACCGTTGAGGACGCGGGTATAACGCTTGAATATCTGACGGAGCGGGGAATGCCGGATTGCGTGACTGACGCGGTAAGGCTGCTGACGCATGACGACAGCGTTCCGTATCTTGATTATGTCAGAAAAATCAAGTGCAATGATATTGCGAAAACGGTGAAGAGAGCCGATTTAATTCATAACAGCGATTTGACAAGGCTTGACAATGTCGGCGAGGAGGATTTGCGCAGAGCGGAAAAATACAGAAAAGCCATTGAAATTTTGAATGAATAATATAAAATTCACCGCACAAAAAAAAGCGCCGCCGGCGCTTTTTTCAGTGTCAGATTTTAACCTCTTCCTTATCCCGAGTCTCCGCCTTTTTGGGTCTGACGGAATCGTACATTTCCTCTTTTTTCAGATTTCCGAAAGCCACCGCGAGCATCAGCTTAATTCTGTTAAGCTGATTAACCTCGCTCGCACCCGGGTCATAGTCCACGGCTACAATATTAGCCTGTGGGAACTGACGGCGCAGCTCCTTAATCATGCCCTTGCCCGTAACGTGATTGGGCAGACAGGCGAACGGCTGAACGCATACTATATTCGGCACGCCCGAATTTATAAGCTCAATCATTTCACCCGTAAGGAACCAGCCCTCGCCCGTGCAGTGACCGAGCTGCAAAACGCTCTTCGCGCCCTCGGCAATATCCGCGATATGCTTAGGCGAACGCGAGGTGAATTTGGGATTGCCGCTCATAACCTTAACAACGTGCTTTCTGAAGCTTTCTATGCCCCATATCGCAAGGTTGCAGAGCATAGCCGTCGAGCGCTTTGAACCGAGATTGTCACGCTTGAAGTTGGTGTTGTACAGGCAGTAAAGCATGAAGTCCGCAAGACCGGGCATAACAGCCTCGCCGCCCTCCGATTCGATAACGTCGATGATGTTGTTGTTGGCGTCCGGATGGAATTTAACAAGAATTTCACCGACAACGCCCACCTTCGGCTTTTTGACTGTTTTATCTATTTCAACCGCGTCAAAATCGGCAACCATTTCGTCTATAATCTTTTTAAGCTTCAGGTTTTTGCGGTTGTTATGCAGAAGGTCGTTATACAGACGCTTTTGCCATTTGTCGTGCAGAGCGTTTGTTTCGCCCTTGTGCACCTCATACGGACGTATGCGCAGCGTGAGTGAAAGGAGCAAATCGCCCCAGGTGCACGCCTTAAGAAGTCCGTCCACAAGCTTTGGAGTAATCGTAAATCCGGGATTGCCCTCCAAACCCGATACATTAAGCGATATTACCGGAACATTCGGATAACCCGCCTCCTTGAGCGCCTTACGCAGGAATGCTATATAATTGGTGGCGCGGCAGCCGCCGCCGGTTTGAGTTATCATAACCGAAGTGTTATCCGGATCGCATTTTCCGCTTATAAACGCGTTTACAAGCTGTCCCGTAACCATAATCGACGGATAGCACGCGTCGTTGTTTACGCTCTTAAGACCCGCCTCAACGTCCTCCGCGGTCGCGTGCTCAAGCACAAGCGCGTTATATCCGTTCGCGCGCATAACAGCCTCAAACATTCCGAAATGCGTCGGGCTCATCTGCGGGAATATAATAGTGTGCCTCTTGCGCTCCTCCTTTGTAAACTTCACGCGGTTTATGGTATAGTCCTCAATCTTGTGCGGAACAAATTCGCTCGCGTCGCGCTCCTTGACAGCCGCCTTAAGCGAGCGCACGCGTATGCGCGCGGTGCCGAGGTTTGAAACCTCGTCTATTTTCAGCGTTGTATATATCTTCTCGTGAGATTGCAGTATTTCCTGTACCTGGTCGGTTGTGACCGCGTCAAGACCGCAGCCGAATGAGTTAAGCTGAATAAGCTCAAGACGCGGATTTTTAATAACCTGCGCCGCCGATTCGTAAAGCCTGGTGTGGTATGCCCATTGGTCAACCACTCTTATGTCGCGCTCAAGATGTCCCAAATGAGCGATGCTGTCCTCGGTAAGCACGGCAAATCCGAGTGAGGTTATCATATCGGGTATACCGTGATTGATTTCCGGATCGATATGATAGGGACGTCCCGCAAGCACGATTGCACGCTCGTCGTTATCGTCGAGCCATTTCAATATTTCCTCGCCCTTTTGGCGTATATCGTGCTTATAATTCTGCAATTCTTCAAACGCCTTTTCCGACGCGTTGTCGATTTCGGCTTTTGTAAAACCGTATTTATTTAAGGCTTTCATCATCTGACGCTTAAACGACGGCTTATCCGCGAGGTTGATGAACGGGTACAGGAAGTTAATATCCTCCTTGCGCACAACGTCCATATTGTTGTAAATAACCTCGGGATATGATGTTACCATAGGGCAGTTAAAGTGATTGCCCGCGTCGGAATACTCTATCTGCTCATAGGGAATACAGGGATAGAATATCGTTTTAACGCCCTTGTCGATAAGGTCCTGTATATGACCGTGAACAATCTTCGCGGGATAGCACGCGCTTTCGCTCGGTATTGAGTCAATGCCCTTTTCGTATAATTCGTGCGTGCTTCTGCCGGAAATTCTCACGGAGAAACCAAGCTCCGTAAAGAATGTGAACCACAGCGGGAAATTCTCGTATATATTAAGAACTCTCGGTATTCCTATAACGCCGTTGGGAGCGTTTTCCGCTTTGAGCGGCTTGTACGCGAAAGCACGCTTATATTTATAATCGAACATATTCGGCATTTGTTTTTTCGGCTTTTCCATTCCCGCGCCGCGCTCGCAGCGGTTGCCGGACACAAATCGGCTGCCGTCCGAGAATTGTGTTATGGTAAGCTGACAGTGGTTATTGCACTTCTGACAGCGCGTAAGCGATGATTCAAAGGTAAAGCTGTCAAGCTCGTCGGCGCGCAGAATATCACATTCGCCGCCCTCCCAGCGCTCTTTGGCGATAAGCGCGGAGCCGAAAGCGCCCATAATGCCCGCAATATCGGGACGAACGACGTTTTTGCCGGTAAGCAGCTCAAAGCAGCGAAGAATGGCGTTGTTATTGAACGTGCCGCCCTGAACGACTATATTTTCGCCCATTTGATTCGGGTCGCGCAGCTTAATTACCTTATACAGAGCGTTTCTTACAACCGAGTAGGAAAGACCGGCACTGATGTCGCCGACGGTAGCGCCCTCCTTTTGAGCCTGCTTAACGCGTGAATTCATAAACACAGTACAGCGTGTGCCGAGGTCAACCGGATTTTCAGCCTCGAGAGCCTCCTTTGAGAATGTAATTGTGTCAAGTCCCAAGCTCTCGGCAAAGGTCTGAATGAATGAGCCGCAGCCGGAGGAGCAAGCCTCGTTAAGCATAATGCTGTCTATTACGCCGTTTTTAATCTTCATACATTTCATATCCTGACCGCCGATGTCAATGATGAAATCGACGCCGGGGGAGAAGTAATTCGCGCCCTTGTAGTGAGCGATGGTTTCAATTTCACCCTCGCTGATTCTGAACGCCGTTTTCAAAAGCAGCTCGCCGTAGCCGGTTGTGCAGGCGTTCGCGATATATGCTTTTTTAGGCAGCTTTGAATAAAGCTCGCGCAGTATGCCTATGCCGGTGGTAATGGGACTTCCCTCATTCTTGCCGTAGTAGGTGTAGAGAATGTCGCCGTCCTCGTTTATAAGAGCCGCCTTGATTGTGGTAGAGCCGACGTCAAGACCGAGGAACACGGGACCGTCCGCGGTTTCAATATCCTTGCGCTTCGCGACGTGCTTGCCGTGACGGTTGAAAAATTCCTTGCGTTCATCTTCCGTTTCAAACAGCTTGCGCATACGCGTTATCTCCGCGTCAACGGATTTCGCGCTTGAAAGCTGATTTATCAGCGTATCTATATTTGTGGTTTCGTTTTCATACATAAGCGCCGCGCCTATCGCAACGAAAAGCTGAGCGTTTTCGGGCGTTTTAAAGGATTTTGCGTTATCCTTTAGGGTCTCCTCAAACTGACGTCTAAGCTGCGGCAGAAAATGCAGAGGTCCGCCGAGGAATACTATATTGCCCTTAATCGGTCTGCCCTGCGCGAGTCCGCTTATTGTCTGCGTTACAACGGCTTGCAGTATCGACGCGGCAATATCCTCCTTTGCCGCGCCCTCGTTCAGGAGCGGCTGAACATCCGATTTCGCGAAAACGCCGCAGCGCGCCGCAATCGGATATATTACGGAATGCTTTTCCGCCAATGCGTTAAGGCCGTCCGCGTCCGTCTTTAAAAGTATTGACATCTGGTCTATAAAAGAGCCTGTGCCGCCGGCGCAGGTGCCGTTCATACGCTGCTCAAGACCGCCGGACAGGTATAAAATTTTAGCGTCCTCGCCGCCCAGCTCGATAACCACATCGGTTTCGGGCATAAAGGTTTTTATTGCCGTTTTGTTTGCTATAACCTCCTGCACAAACGGAAGTGAAAGCATTTTCGACAGCAAAAGACCGCCGGAGCCGGTTATAACAACGGTAAACTCCTCGTTCTTCACAACGTCCTTGACCTCGTCAAAAAGACCCTTTACCGTGCTTTTTATATCGGAAAAATGACGTCTGTATTCAGCGAACAGGGTGTTGTTCCTCTCATCGAGAACAACCACCTTAACCGTTGTCGAACCGACGTCTATACCCATGTGTAAACTCATTAATGTAACCCCCTTACATGTATCAGAGCAGGAATAAATCTTATTCACTTTATTATATAGTTTTATATAAAAATAGTCAAGTAAAAAATAATGTAATAAAACATCAAAAAATCAGTCGTATTTTGTTGAAAAAGCTATTTTAACGAAAATAAAAGCCAAGAGGCGCGGACGCTTAAAAACGGAAAATTTGAAAATTAGTCTGATAAATATATTGCCTTTTGACGCGATAGGCGGTATAATGTAAGGAAGAAAAAGGTTTAAATTGCCGCCGGCATTCAATAAAGCGGGTTTTTAAATCACACAAGGAGACAGATATGTTTAAAATTTTACACACGGACGGTCTTGCGAGACGCGGAGAATTTCACACGGTGCACGGCGTAGTGCAGACGCCCGTTTTTCAAAATGTGGGCACCATAGCCGCTATAAAGGGAGCGGTAAGCTCTATGGATTTAAAGGAGGTGGGCTGTCAGGTTGAGCTGTCGAACACCTATCATCTGCATTTAAGACCGGGCGACAAGGTGATAAAGCAGCTGGGCGGACTGCATAAGTTTATGAATTGGGACAGACCCATTTTAACCGACAGCGGCGGCTTTCAGGTGTTTTCACTGGCGGGACTCCGCAAAATAACCGAGGAGGGAGTAAGCTTTAATTCGCATATTGACGGTCATAAAATTTTTATGGGACCCGAGGAAAGTATGCAAATACAGTCGAATCTCGCGTCTACGATTGCGATGGCGTTTGACGAGTGTATAGAAAATCCCGCGCCGTATAAATATGTAAAGGATTCCTGCGACAGAACATATCGTTGGCTTGCACGGTGCAAGGCTGAAATGAACAGACTCAATTCGCTTGACGACACGATAAACAAAAATCAGCTTTTGTTCGGAATAAATCAGGGCGGAACCTATGACGATATAAGAATCGACCATATGAAAAGGATTGCGGAGCTTGATTTGCCGGGATATGCCATAGGCGGACTTGCCGTGGGTGAGAGCCACGAGGAAATGTATCACATTCTCGACGTTACTCTTCCTTACGCGCCGGCGGACAGACCGCGGTACCTCATGGGAGTGGGAACTCCGTCGAACATAATAGAATCCGTGGCAAGGGGCGTGGACTTTTTCGACTGCGTTATAGCGTCGAGAAACGCGCGTCACGCGTTCATATTCACGCGCAGCGGAACGATGAATTTGATGAACCAAAAGTACGAGCTTGACACGCGCCCGATAGACGAGGAGTGCGGCTGTCCGACGTGCAGAAATTATTCAAGGGCATATATAAGACATCTCTTTAAGGCAAAGGAGATGCTCGCGATGCGTCTTTCGGTTCTGCACAATCTGTATTTTTACAACGAGCTTATGGAGCGTATAAGAAAGGCAATAGAGGAGGACCGCTTTGAGCAATTCAGAAGGGATAATGTGGAAAAGCTCGCGCGGAGGCTGTAAACTCAGCCGTTGTTAATTTTAATGGTAAATATATCAATTCGATATTGCATTTTTGTGAAATATACTGTATAATAAGTACAACAATGAACAAATTTGAAGGAGGATACTGTATATGAAAGCAAAGTACAAAAGAGTGCTTTTAAAAATCAGCGGCGAGGCGCTTGCCGGACCGAACGGTTTCGGACTTGACGAGGATACTCTTGCTCATATAAGCGAGAATGTTAAGAAGATTGCCGATATGGGAGTGCAGGTATCAATCGTTGTGGGCGGAGGCAATATATGGCGCGGACGCAGCGGTGAAAATATGGACAGAACAAGAGCCGACCATATGGGTATGCTTGCCACGGCGATTAACGCGCTTGCGCTTTGCAGCGCGCTTGAAAATCTCGACGTTCCCACAAGAGTTCAGACGGCTATTGAAATGCGCCAGGTTGCCGAGCCCTATATAAGAGGAAAGGCAGAAAGACATCTTGAAAAGGGCAGGGTGGTTATATTCGGCTGCGGAACGGGAAATCCGTTCATGTCCACAGACACGGCGGCGGCTCTCAGGGCGGTCGAAACAGAGGCGGACATTATACTTCTTGCCAAAAAGGTGGACGCTGTGTATGACAGCGACCCGAATATCAATCCGAACGCGAAAAAATACGATGTACTGTCATTCAGCGATATACTTTCAAAGAATCTCGGAGTAATGGACTCCACAGCGGCATCGATGTGCCGCGACAATAATTTGCCGATACTCGTTTTCGGACTTAACGATCCGGCAAACATAGTCAGAGCGGTCAAGGGCGACAAGATAGGAACCCTTGTAAATAACAGCGGAAAGCTTTAATTAAACGATAGGAGGAATAAAAAAATGGGAAAATATCCGGAAATAGAAGCAAAAATGGAAAAGAGAATAAACGGCTACGCGAGCGAGCTTAAAACAATCAGAGCGGGACGCGCGAACGCGTCCGTATTGGATAAGGTTGCCATCGATTATTACGGCACGATGACTCCGATACAGCAGGTGGGCTCGATTTCATCACCCGAGGCAAGACTGCTTGTAATCCAGCCGTGGGACGCGAGCGTTTTAAAGGCTATAGAAAAGGCTATAAACGCGTCCGATATAGGCATTGCGCCGCAGAATGACGGAAAGGTTATCCGTCTTAACTTCCCGCCTCTTACCGAGGAGAGAAGAAAGGAGCTTGTTAAGACCGTAAAGAAATACACGGAGGAGGCAAAGGTTCAAATCCGCAATGTAAGACGCGACGCTTTGGAGAGCTTCAAGGTACAGAAGAAGAACGGCGAAATGACGGAGGACGACCAAAAGCAAGCGGAAAAGGATATTCAAAATCTTACCGACAAATATATAAAGGAAATCGACAATATTTGTGCGGACAAGGAAAAGGAAATCCTTGAGGTTTAATTAAATTGCGAATTATATTAACCGGCAGACAGTAATTTTGTACTGTCTGCCGGTATTATGCTAATACGAGGGATGCAATATGTTTTTTTCAAAGAAGAAACAGCATGAGATAGATATGTCAAGACTGCCGGAGCATATCGGCATAATAATGGACGGAAACGGCAGATGGGCAAAGCGGCGCGGACTTCCGAGGAGCGCGGGACACAGTGCCGGAGCCGAATCCTTAAAAAAGATAATAACCGAGGCAAACAATATAGGAATAAAATATATAACGGTCTACGCCTTTTCGACGGAAAATTGGAAAAGACCCAAGGATGAGGTTGATTATCTTATGTCGCTGCTGCTTGATTATCTTCGGAACGCGGAAAAAACGCTTTCGGGTGAAAATGTGGTTATACGGGCGATAGGCTCAAGAGAGGGACTGTCGGAGGAAATCTGTAAGCAGATAGACAAAACCGAGAAATTCACAAGCAAAAATACCGGTATAGTTATGAATATAGCTCTCAATTACGGCGGCAGAGAGGAAATCGCAAGCGCGGCAAGGTCAGCTTGCGCCGACGTGCAAAGCGGCAAAATCTCAGTGGATGATATAGACGATAAGCTGTTTTCCGAGTATCTTTACACAAAAAATCAACCCGATGTTGATTTGCTTATAAGAACCAGCGGCGAACAGCGCCTGTCCAATTTTATGCTGTGGCAGGTAAGCTATGCGGAAATGTGGTTTACAAATAAGCTGTGGCCCGACTTCAAGCCCGCGGACCTGCACAAGGCGATTATAGATTTTCAAAACAGAGGAAGAAGATTTGGGGGTGTTTAACAGATGAAAACAAGAATAATTACATCCGTTGTGGCACTTGCGGTATTTGCCGCTCTGCTGCTCGCACCGCCCGTTGTGTTTACAATAGCTCTTGCGGCGGTTGTGCTTATGATGCTGTACGAGTGCTACAGCGCCACAAAAGCCGATGTGGCAATGAAAATCGTAGGCTTTGTGTCCGCAGCTATACTTATGGCTGCCGTATACGCGCTAAAAGACTTTGCCGCGCTCGCGTTTGTCGCGGTGATATTGTTATATATGGTGCTGGTGGTGCTTGAGCATAGCAAAAAGGGTTATAAATCCGTGCTTTCCAACGGATTTATAACTATGTATATAGTCGTGTCGATGTGCTGTATATGGCTTACAAAGGAAAGCAAAGGCACGGCATATATGCTGCTGATATTTATAAGCGCGTGGTCAACCGATACATTCGCATACTTTACCGGTCGGCTGTGCGGCAAGCATAAGCTTATACCGCACGTCAGTCCGAACAAAACCGTGGAGGGTTCAATAGGCGGCGTGATAGGCTCAATGGCGGTGTGCATAATATATATGTGCGTCATTATGAAATTGCAAGGTTCCGAGCTTTCCGCAATTTCCGATTGGTTACCGATATGCGCCGCGTACGGCGCGCTGATAGGCGCTGTCGGCGGTATATTTTCGCAGGTCGGCGACCTTGCCGCGTCGGCGATAAAGCGCGATGAGGATATAAAGGATTTCGGGTGGATATTCCCGGGTCACGGCGGATTTATGGACAGATTTGACAGCGTAATTTTTGTCGCGCCTATCATATTTGTGATAATGGGAATAATAAAATAAAGGGAAGTAAATATGGAATTTGAACATAGAATATCGGTATTGGGTTCCACGGGTTCAATCGGAACTCAAACTCTTGAAATCGCCCGTGAATATAAGGGCATAAGCATAGAGGCAATGTCCGCTCATTCCAACATAGACCTGCTTGAAAAGCAGGCGAGAGAGTTTACTCCCAAGCTGGTATGCGTTACAGACGAGGAAAAGGCAAAGGATTTAAAAATAAAGCTTGCCGACACCGATATAAAGGTTGTAGCGGGTAAGGACGGACTTGACGAGGCGGCAACGGCGGACGGCGCAAAGACGGTTGTGACGGCGGTTGTCGGCATTTCGGGACTTGAGCCTACCATAGAGGCGATAAAGGCAAAGAAAAATATTGCCCTTGCAAATAAGGAAACGCTTGTAACGGGCGGTCATATTGTAATGAATCTCGCAAAGGAAAACGGCGTTTCGATTTTGCCGGTGGACAGCGAGCACAGCGCAATCTTTCAGTCGCTGCAAGGCTGCCGCGACAGAAAAGAAATTAAAAACATACTGCTTACGGCGTCCGGAGGACCTTTTTTCGGAAAAAAGCGCGGAGAAGTGGAAAATATCACTCCCGCCGCCGCGCTTAATCACCCGAACTGGAATATGGGCGCAAAGGTAACGATAGATTCTTCAACTCTTGTCAACAAGGGCTTGGAGGTAATCGAGGCGAAATGGCTGTTCGGCACGGAAAATATTAAGGTGCTGGTGCATCGCCAAAGCGTTGTACATTCAATGGTGGAGTTTACGGATAACAGCGTGATAGCACAGATGGGCGCGCCGGATATGCGTTTGCCGATACAATACGCGCTTACGTATCCTAACAGACTGCCGATGAAAAATAACGAGCTTGATTTGCTTAAATACGGCGCGCTTACCTTTGAGGAGCCTGACACCGATACGTTTTTCGCGCTGCGCCTTGCGTTTGAGGCATTGCGGAACGGAGGAATAAAGCCGACCGTGTTTAACAGTGCCGACGAGGCGGCGGTTGATTTGTTCCTGAAAGGGAAAATATCGTATCTTGAAATCTCAGAGGCTGTCGCAAGGGCTATGAGTACGGTTAAAAACATTGAAAATCCGACGGTTTCGGATATATTTGAAACGGATAGATTATCGCGTGAAATCGTTTACGGATTGAAAGGGAGAGCTTAATTTGGTAACTGCGATTGTATCAATAGTAATGTTTCTTGTAATGATTTCATTACACGAATTCGGTCATTTTATAATTGCGAAACTCCTCAATTTTAAGGTTGACGAGTTTTCCGTAGGTATGGGTCCCGCCATATTTAAAAAGAAAAAGGGCGAAACACAATATTCCGTGAGAGTGCTGCCGCTCGGCGGCTACTGCAAATTTGAGGGCGAGGACGAAAAGGACAATAAAGACCCGAGAGCTTTCACAAACCAAAAGCCTTGGAAGCGTTTGCTTGTGCTATTGGCAGGCGGAACCTTTAATGTCATTTTGGGATTTGTGCTTTTTCTCATAATTGTTCCGTCAATATCGCCGGTAAACTCAAATGTTGTTGATACGGTGGTTGAGCACAGCTATATTGAGGACGCGGGAATAATGTCCGGAGATGAGATAGTGGAGATTAACGGCAAGCACGTTAATTTTTATAACGATATAACCCTTTACACGCAAAGCTTTCAAAAGGATGAGGAGGCAACCGTCACAGTCAAAAGAGACGGCGAAAAAATAGAATTTACGTTTAAACCGACGGAGCAGATTATAAAATACACCTACGGCGAAAACGGCATACAGGTTGACAGCTCGATAAACAGATACACAACGGGACAATTTGTTGAATATTCCGATGCAAATCCAAAGGACGACGCGCTTGTGGGACAATCCGAAACGGTAACAAGATATATAATCGGATTTACGCCGCAGGCGAAGTATATTAATATCGTTAATGTATGGGGCGAGGCTCTTAATTACACAAAATTTGTCGTAAAGCTTGTGTATCAGTCATTATGGCAGATGATAACGGGCAAAATAGGCGTTGACCAGATGTCGGGTCCCGTCGGAATAGTCAGCGAGGTAAACAGCGCGGTCAATTCCGGCAGCTACAGTCTGCTTAACGTGCTTAATTTGGTAGCGCTTTTGACAATAAATCTCGGTATTTTTAATCTCCTGCCGATACCCGCTCTTGACGGCGGACGAATATTGTTTGTCCTTATTGAAATGGTAAGGAGAAAGCCGATACCGCCGGATAAAGAGGGCATAGTACACGCGGTAGGAATGCTTTTGCTGCTGTTATTTATTGTGTTTGTGTCGTTTAACGATATTGTCAGATTGTTGGGGTGATATTAGTGAGAAAGAAAAAAAGAGTTGTAAATATAGGCGGCGTGAAAATCGGCGGCGATAATCCGATTGCTATACAGTCGATGTGCAATACCGACACACGCGATGTAAAATCAACGGTAAGTCAAATACACGAGCTTGAAAACGCCGGCTGTGAAATAATTCGAGTAGCCGTTCCGGATATGGATGCGGCGCGGGCGGTGGAGGATATAAAAAAGCAAATTCATATACCGCTTGTGGTTGATATTCATTTTGATTACAGACTTGCTTTGGAATGTATGAAAAACGGCGCGGACAAGGTGCGGATAAATCCGGGAAATATCGGCGACACCGACAGAGTAAAGCAGGTCGTTGAAATGGCGAAATCAAGGCAAATTCCGATAAGAATTGGAGTGAACGGCGGCTCGCTCGAAAAAAGCCTGTTGGAAAAGTACGGCGGCGTAACCGCGGACGCGCTTGTCGAAAGTGCTATGGGACATATCGCCATACTTGATGAGCTGAATTTTTCCGATATAGTTGTGTCGATAAAAATTTCCGATGTGCCTAAAATGCTTGACGCGTACAGAAAATTCAATGAAATATCGGATATACCGCTTCATATAGGAGTTACCGAGGCGGGGACACTAAAAAGCGGGACAATAAAATCCTCGATCGGAATAGGCGCTCTGCTTGCGGAGGGAATAGGCGACACAATGCGCGTATCGCTTACCGCAAATCCGGTTGAGGAAATCTATACCGCCTATGATATACAAAGGGTTTTGGGACTGCGGAAAACGGGCGCGGAAATAGTGTCCTGTCCCACCTGCGGAAGAACTCAGATTGATTTGATCCCCATTGCCAATGAGGTCGAAAGACGCGCCGCGAATATAAAAAAGCCGATAAAAATAGCCGTTATGGGCTGTGCGGTAAACGGTCCGGGCGAGGCGCGCGAGGCGGATATAGGAATCGCCGGAGGAAAGGGCGAGGGACTTATCTTCAAAAAGGGTGAAATTATAAAAAAGGTTCCCGAGGATAAAATCATTGACGAGCTGATGCTTGAAATTGAAAAAATGATTGGAGATGTTGATTTTTGAAAAAGTATTTGATTATAAACGGAGTAAATTTAAATATGCTCGGCATACGCGAGCCGGGAATATACGGAAACAGCACGCTTAAGGATTTGGAAAATAATTTAACGAGGAAAGCCGCCGAGCTTGGAGTAGAGGTTGACTTTTTTCAGAGTAATTTCGAGGGTGAAATAGTGGAAAAAATTCACGCCGCTTTGGGCGTTTATGACGGAATAATAATAAATCCGGGAGCTTTCACGCATTATTCATACGCGATTCGCGACGCGTTCGCCTCCGTGAAGATGGACGTTATCGAGGTTCACATATCGAATATACATAAGCGTGAGGAATTTCGCCATACGTCCGTTATCGTGCCTGAATGTATAGGTCAGATTTGCGGACTCGGATTTAAAGGCTATGAACTCGCATTGGAGGCGCTTATATGCAGAGCAGAATAGACAAGCTTTGTGAAAAGCTGCACGGCAATGAGGCTGTTTTAATTTCAAGCTATCCCAATATTTTCTATTACAGCGGCTTCACATCCGGGGATGCGTATCTTCTGATTTCGCACAGCGGCAGATATATCCTGACCGATTCGAGATACACCTTGCAGGCGCGTGAGCAGACAAAGGGGTTTGAGGTTCTTGATATAAAAGACGGCTTTGAAAGAATGTTCGCCAAAACCTCGGCGAAGTATATAGGCTTTGAGGAAAATTATATGAGCGTCAAGGAGATGAGGCGCCTTAGGACAAAGCTATGCGATAATCAGGATTTTGTGGAAATGCAGAAAACCATAAACGAGCCGCGCAGAATTAAAAGCGCCGATGAAATTAAAAGGATTGCCGAGGCGGAGAAAATAGGGGACGAGGCGTTCAAATACATTCTCGGCAAAATAAAGGCGGGAAAAACAGAGAGAGAAATAGCTCTTGAATTGGAATTTTTTATGAAAAAGCAAGGCGCGTCGGCACTTTCCTTTGACACAATCGCGGCATCGGGAAAGCGCAGCGCAATGCCGCATGGCGTCGCCACAGGCAAGGAACTGGAAAACGGCGATTTTTTAACGCTTGATTTCGGCTGCGTATTTGAGGGATACTGCTCGGATATGACCAGAACGGTTGTCATAGGCAAGGCGAGCGATAAGCAAAGAGAAATATATGATATAGTCCTTTCGGCACAAAATGCCGCGCTGAACACGATTAAATCCGGCATACCCTGTTATACGGTTGACGCGGCGGCGAGAGATATTATCAAAGACGCGGGCTACGGCGATAATTTCGGACACAGCCTGGGACACAGTGTCGGTATAGAAATACACGAAAATCCGTCGTTTTCACCCAAAAGCGACGATATTATCAAGGACGGCAATGTTATCACCGTTGAGCCGGGAATATATATAGACGGGTTCGGCGGCGTAAGAATCGAGGATTTGATTGCCGTGCGGAACGGCGAGGCGGTAAATCTGACATCATCGCCGAAACAGCTTATAGAAATTTAAAATAAGGCGGCGGATTTCGCTTAATTTCTCCGGTGAAATTAAAAATCCGCCGCCTGTTTTAATTTAGTCCGCGATTTTGCTTGACATATCAATCATATTTTCGGCAAGCGCGCCGTATCCCTTTAAGGGGTTATTCACAAATACGTGTGTGACTGCGCCGACCAATCTGCCGTTCTGGATAATGGGCGAACCGCTCATACCCTGCACAATGCCTCCGCAGCCCTCAATCAGCCTTTGATCCGTTATTTCTATGACAAGGCTTTTTTCGGCATCATTGGTAATTTTGTCGATTTTTACAGAATATTGATTATTTTCATCACCGAGCGCATCGGAAATAATATACGCGTCGCCCTCGTGAATTTGCTCCTTTGCCGCCACGGGTATCGCGCCGCCGATGTCCGCGAATTCACCGCCGGTCATTTTACCGAAAATACCGATTTGAGAATTTATTTCCAAATCGCCGATTTTTTCTCCGTCAAAAGTTCCGTTTATTTCTCCGGGAGAGCCTTTTGCGCTTTTTGTTACCGACAAAATGTCGCAATTAAGAATATTACCCGATTTTACGGATAAAATATTACCTGTATCGACATCGTTTATGCTATGGCCGAGCGCGGCGAATGTGCCGCTTGCAGGGTCAAAATACGTCACAGTACCGATTCCGGCGGTACTGTCGCGTACCCATAGCCCAAGACGGTAAACGTTATCATCCGATAACACGGGAACGGCATTAATCTCAATATCTTGATTATCCCGCGTTACGGACAGCGTCACTCCGTCGGGATTGCTGTTCACTATTTGAGCAAATTCCTCCGACGAATCAATATATTCGCCGTTTATTGCTTTTATGCAGTCGTTCACTTTAATCCCGCTCTTTTTCGCGGCATTTTCGCCGTTTACTTCGGAGGTTCCCACAACAAGTAAACCGTCCGTATAAATTCTCACTCCGACCGTCCTGCCTACGGGAATTACGCGAATTTCCTCCGCGTAAACGCCCGAGGTCACGCAAAAGCTCAAAACGAGAAATAAAATTACCTTTCGGGAAAAACATTTCAAAGCTATCACCACCTTTCACAAGATTAAATTTGCCGAAATTCGACACGATTATACCGAAAAACATATTGAAGAAATGGCTTTAAATTTTGCGCGAATTGTGGTATAATTAATTTGTTGTACAATTAAAAGGATAATCGGGAGAGAAATTTATGAGTAATATACTTGAAAAGCTAAATGACAGACAAAGAGAAGCGGTATTGGCAACCAAAGGCGCCGTACTGGTTCTCGCGGGCGCCGGCAGCGGAAAAACAACGGTGCTTGTAAACAGAATCGCGTATATGATTTCGGAAAAGAATATCGCGACGTGGAATATATTGGCAATAAGATTTACAAATATAGCTGCCAACGAAATGAAAGAAAGAACGGAAAGGCTGCTCGGCGACGTTGCAAGGAATATGTGGGTAGGCACGTTCCATTCGGTATGTGTCAGAATTTTGCGTACCTGCATAGATCTTTTGGGATATAACCGCGATTTCGTTATATATGACACCGCCGATACAAGAACATTGATGAAGGAATGCTTAAGAGAGCTTAATATTGACGAGAAAAGCTTTCCGGTGAGAAATGTGCTGTCAATAATCAGCAATGCGAAAAACGACCTTATGGACGCGCCCACATTTGAAAATGTATACAGAAATGATTACAGAATGAGTATTATTTCAAAAATATATTTCAGGTATCAGACCAAGCTCAAGAACAATAACGCGGTTGATTTTGACGATATAATTATAAACACAATAAAAATATTTACCCAAAATCCCGATGTTCTCAATAAGTATCAGGATAAATTTCAATACATATTGGTTGACGAGTACCAGGATACGAATAATTCGCAGTATCTTCTTATTAATATGCTGTCGCAGAAGCACGGAAATCTTTGCGTAGTCGGCGACGATGACCAGAGTATATATAAATTTCGCGGAGCGAATATAAACAATATTCTGAATTTTGAGGATGATTACCCGAATGTCAGGAAAATTACGCTTGACAGAAATTACCGCTCAACGCAGAATATTCTTAACGCGGCAAACAGCGTAATCGCCAATAACGGCGGCAGAATGGGAAAATCTCTTTGGACATCGAACGGCGACGGAAACAAGGTTTTTGTTTACACCGGCACGAACGAGTATGACGAGGCGCGCTACATTGCCCGAGAAATAAAGAAGCGGTTTGACAAAACGGGAGCTTTTTCCGAAAACGCGGTGCTTTACAGGACGAACGCTCAGTCGCGTGTTATAGAGGAAATGCTGATGCGCGAATCGATACCCTACAAGGTGCTGTCGGGATTGAGGTTCTACGACAGAAAGGAAATTAAGGACATAATAGCTTATCTGCGTGTAATTCATAATCAAAACGACGATGTAAGTCTTGCGCGTATTATAAACGAGCCTAAGCGGAAAATAGGAAACGCCACTCTTGAGAAGGCAAGGGATATAGCGTTTGAACATGGCACAAGCCTGTTTGACGTCGTATCTCACGCGGATAATTATCCGGAATTTAAAACAGCGATTAAAAAGCTTTTGGCTTTTTCGGAAATTATCAACTCGTTGATTAAAATAAAGGACACAGTGCCGCTTGCGGAGCTTACGACGCGCGTTTTAAACGATACCGGATATATGCCCGCGCTTGTGCTGGAGGACACAACCGAAAGCAAAACAAGGATAGAAAATATCGGTGAATTTATGTCGGTTATAGCGGAATTTGAAAAGAACGAGGAAACAGGCAACACGCTCGGGGAATTTCTTGAAAGCATAACGCTTGTTTCGGACGTTGACGGCTATGACGAAAATCAGGACTGCGTGACGCTGATGACAATACACAGCGCGAAGGGACTTGAATTTCCCATTGTGTATTTGACGGGACTCGAGGAGGGCTTATTCCCTGGAATGCGCTCAATGGAGTCCGAGGATGATATTGAGGAGGAACGCCGTCTTTGCTATGTGGCGATAACGCGGGCAAAGGAACAGCTTTATATAACAAAAACGCTCAGCCGCACAATACACGGCAAAACAATGCCCGCAATTCCGTCAAGATTTTTCAATGAAATCCCGCAGGAATACCTTGAGGATAAGACAACATTGCGTCCCAAAGCAGCGGAAAATTTGCAGAATTTCGGATTTTATAATTTCACTCCGCCGAAAAAAGAGCATTATACAAAGCCCGCGCCGAAAATTTTCACGGCGGATTATTCCGATTTTAAAGAGGGCGATATTGTAGAGCATAAGAAATTCGGACAGGGTAAAATCCTTAAAGCCACGCCCTGCGGCAATGACTGCATTTTGGAGATAGAATTTGAGAGCGTCGGATTTAAACGCCTTATGGCGGCTTTCGCAAAGATAAAAAAGGTAAAGTGAGCCGACACGCGAATTTAATTTATGCAAATTTAATATTTACAATATTGAAAAACTGGTGTATAATAGGAGCATTAAGAAAATATATGAGGTGATTTTTATGGGGATGACAATGACGCAAAAAATTCTTGCAAATGCCGCGGGAAAAGACAGTGTCAAAGCCGGCGAGCTGATAATGGCGGATTTAAACCTTGTTCTCGGCAACGACATCACAACGCCCGTCGCGATAGGAGAATTTGACAAAATAGGAAAGGAAAGCGTGTTTAACAAAGCAAAAATCGCGCTTGTTCCCGACCATTTTACTCCGAATAAGGACATCAAGTCTGCGCAGCAGGCAATGAAGGTCAGAACCTTCGCAAAGGAGCAGGACATTGTAAATTATTTTGAGGTCGGCGAGGTCGGCATAGAGCACGCGCTTCTTCCGGAAAAGGGACTTGTGGTTGCCGGCGACGTGGTGATAGGAGCCGATTCACATACCTGTACATACGGCGCTTTGGGCGCGTTTTCAACCGGCGTAGGCTCGACGGATATGGCAGCCGGTATGGCAACCGGTAAGGCTTGGTTTAAGGTGCCGGAGGCGATTAAGTTTAATCTTACCGGCAAGCTCAATAAGTACGTAAGCGGCAAGGATCTTATTCTGCATATAATCGGAATGATAGGCGTTGACGGCGCTCTGTATAAGTCAATGGAATTTACCGGCGAGGGTATGCACACTCTTACTATGGACGACCGTTTCACAATCGCGAATATGGCGATTGAGGCTGGCGCAAAAAACGGCATATTCGAGGTTGACGATTTAACGGTTCAATATATGAAGGACCATTCGGACAGAGAATACGCTGTGTTCACGGCGGACGCCGACGCTCAATACGCTCGGGTTATAGACATTGACCTTTCTGAGGTGCCGCATACGGTCGCGTTCCCGCATTTGCCGGAAAACGCGAGAACTCCGGAAAACTGGGGAGAGGTAGAGATTGACCAAGTGGTTATCGGCTCGTGCACAAACGGCAGAATTTCGGATTTGCGCGCCGCGGCTGAAATCCTAAAGGGCAAGCGCGTTAAAAAGGGAATAAGAGTAATAGTGTTCCCAGCGACGCAGGCTGTTTATTTGGAGGCTTTAAAGGACGGAACATTGTCAACGCTTGTTGAAGCGGGCTGCGTAATTTCCGCGCCGACCTGCGGCCCGTGCCTGGGAGGACATATGGGAGTGCTTGCCGAGGGCGAAAGATGCGTTTCCACGACCAACAGAAACTTTATCGGACGTATGGGACACGTTGAAAGCGAGGTTTATCTTGCAAGTCCGGAGGTTGCGGCTGCAAGCGCGATTACAGGTAAAATAACAGCACCTGAGGAGGTTATGTAATTATGAAAGCAAACGGAAAAGTTATAAAATACGGCGACAATATAGATACTGACGTAATAATTCCCGCGAGATATTTAAACACAAGCGACCCTAAGGAGCTTGCTTTGCATTGCATGGAGGACATAGACAAGGATTTCGCGGGTAAGGTACAAAAGGGCGACATTATGGTAGGCGGCGCGAATTTCGGCTGCGGCTCGTCAAGAGAGCACGCGCCGATAGCTATTAAAGCAAGCGGTATATCCTGCGTAATAGCTAAGGATTTCGCGCGGATTTTCTACAGAAATTCAATTAATATCGGTCTGCCGATTCTTGAATGTGAGGAAGCATCCGAGGATATTTCGGCGGGCGACGAGGTAGAGGTTGATTTTGATACCGGCATTATAACGAACAAGACAAAGAACAAAACCTATCAAGCTGTTGCGTTCCCCGAATTTATGCAGGGCATTATAAACGCGGGCGGTCTTGTGGAATACATAAAGAAAGGAAACTAAGCAATGGCTGAATTTAATATAGCTGTGATAAAGGGCGACGGCATAGGCCCCGAAATTGTCTCCGCTGCTATGACGGTTTTGGAAGCGGTTGCCGAAAAATATAATCACAAATTTAATTTTACCGAGGTTTTAATGGGCGGCTGCGCGATTGACGCGACAGGTGAGCCGCTTCCGCAGGAAACGATAGATATATGTAAGAAGTCGGACGCGGTGCTGATGGGTTCGATAGGCGGCGACACGACAACGTCGCCGTGGTACAAGCTGCCGGCAAATCTTCGCCCCGAGGCGGGATTGCTGAAAATCCGCAAGGAGCTGGGACTGTTCGCGAATTTGCGTCCGTGCCTCTTGTATCCGCAGCTTTCGGGCGCGTGCCCGTTAAAGGAGGAGATAAGCGCGAAGGGCTTTGATATGCTCATTATGCGCGAGCTTACCGGCGGACTGTATTTCGGCGAGCGCAAAACCGAGGAAATTGACGGAGTTATGACGGCGGTAGATACGCTCTCATATAACGAGAATGAGATAAGACGTATCGCGGTAAAGGCGTTTGAGGTCGCGATGAAGCGTAATAAGAAGGTCACAAGCGTCGATAAGGCGAACGTGCTTGACTCCTCGCGCCTTTGGAGAAAGGTAGTAAACGAGGTTGCCGAGGATTACCCCGAGGTCGAGCTTAATCATATGCTCGTAGACAACACAGCGATGCAGCTTGTGCGCGATCCGGCTCAGTTTGACGTTATGGTGACGGAGAATATGTTCGGCGATATTTTGTCGGATGAGGCTTCGATGATAACGGGTTCTATAGGTATGCTCCCGTCGGCAAGCCTAAACGAAACAAAATTCGGCTTGTACGAGCCGAGCGGCGGCAGCGCGCCGGATATAGCCGGCAAGGATATAGCGAATCCGATAGCGGCGATTTTGTCCGCGGCGATGCTTTTAAGGTACTCGCTCGATATGGCGGACGAGCCGGACGCGGTAGAAAACGCGGTTAAAAAGGTACTCGACAAGGGATACAGAACCGGCGATATTATGTCGGACGGTATGACAAAGGTAGGCTGCGCAGAAATGGCAAGGCTTATCGCCGAAAATATATAGTTTTTTTATGGCGGCTTTCGTGCCGCCATTTTTATTTTACGGATAAGCATGATAAATTTTCTGTATTATTATGGTAAATTTTCGCATTTGTTATGTTATAATTGATAGGTAACAATAAAAAAAGAAAATAGTTCCAAAAA
>JAJQAT010000164.1 GCA_021203665.1 Bacillota bacterium | reverse complement strand
ATATTAAATATATCACACTTTGATATAAAAGTCAACGAGGCGGCAAGCTGTTCACAAATAATTTAACAAAACAATAAAAAAAGCGCCCCCGCAAACGCCGAGCGGGGGCGCGGTTTTATTATTTTGTTTCAATAGTGTTCATAATGCCCGTGAGAGCCTCATTGTCAATGCCCGTGTAATAGATGTCGTACTCGGTGAGCGAGAACACGATAATTATCCCGGCATCCGCCTTTATGCAAACCGTGTTGTACACAACGGTTCCGTCGTCATACTTGCCGGAGTAGGTAAAGTGCGCGAACTGCTTGGAGTTTACCTTTTCCAGCTCCACCTTTTCCACTATTTCAAGGTCGTCGTCATCGTCGATGCTGCTCTTGAAGCTGTTTGCTATTGCCGAAATCCTCGCGGAGGTATAGTCGCTGCTCTCGTCAACATATACGGAGAGTATCGAGCCGGTGCTTGCGTTCACGTATATTTGAGATTGCGCCGAGGAGGAAAGCGAGCCGGACGCGACGGACTTCCACGTGGTGGAAAGGTCAAAGGTATATCCTCCGAAGGAGGTGTTTACCGTTGTGTCGTCCGAGGAGTCGTTCCGAAGCAGCTTGCCCGTTACCGACGAGTCAAGCTCCTCCGTGATTAGGCTCGACGTGATAAGCTCGGCTGTCCAAGTGTCGTCGGGGTCGTCAAGCTTTACCGCGAAATTGTACACGTAATCGCCCTTTTCATAGAAGCTGTCTATAAGGTAAGAGTCGCTCGTGGACGAGCCGGAAATAAGTATTGTATACATATATCCGTTATTGCCGCTGCGCGTCACCGCGGAAATCGTGCAAAATTCGGGATTCAGATTGCTTTCATATGTGTCATGGTCCTGCTGTGCAAGAAGCTGCGCCGTCGCGGTCGAGGACTTTGAGTAAATCCCGAGAGAAACAAAGGCGTTTGAGCCGCTTTCGGGATTGTAAAAGTAAAACTCGTTTTCCGTGTCGCTCAATGAGGACATAACATAGGACGCGGGCACCTTAAAGCTTACCTTATAATCGTCGTCCTTGACGGTTCTCATATCGACGGTTCCCTCCGTTGTAACGTTGGATAAATCATAGGTGCTGTCGTCAATACTGCCGATGGTGAAGCTGTCCGCCAATGAAAGCATCATATCCTTTACGGAGGTGTCGTCGGCTGCCTGTATGTAAGAGATAATTTCGTATGTGGTGTAATTATCCCCGTAATACTCGCGGTAATCGATGGTTCTGCTGCCGCTCTTCGCCTGGAAGTGCATATACTGTCTGCCAGATGAATCTGTCAGCTTTTCCGCCTCGGTCAGCGTGTATGACGAGAACGAATCCTTAATCTTCACATATTCCTCGTCAAAGGAAATGAGAGTATCATCCGTGTATTTGTAAATATCAATGTACATCGCGCTTAAGTCGTCCGCGGTGAACTCGGTGCTGAGCCCGTCCAGGCTGCGGTCGGTCATTTTCATTTGCGACGGAGTGTCCATGCTCCATTTGTAATAGCTGTCGCCTATCCTTGTCATGTCGGTAATGCCCACAACCGTATTGGAGTCGTCAATTTTGGTTTTGGTTACAAGGATTGAGCTTGTCTGCGCGTCATATCCCACGTCCGCGCCGAAGGTTTCGGAGATAAATCTCAGCGGTACCATCGTAACGCCGTTAGCCGAAAGCGCGGGCGCCTCGAGAAGAGTTTCGCTGTGGTCGTTTACCTGCGCCACGATATTTCCTATTTGCAGCACAATGCTGACATCGGGATAGGTAAGAGTGATTTTTTGCTCCGTGCCGTCCCAGTCCACCTGCGCGCCGAATGCCTCGGTTATTACGCGCAAGGGAACAAGCGTCGTGCCCTCTCCGGCGATGTACGGTGTTTCCACCTCCGTGTCAACGCCGTTGATGCTTAGAATGCTGTCACCAACCCTGAACGATATTTCAACATCGTCCTCGTCCGCCGCCATAGCGAACGGCGCGGCGGACAGCGCCGTCGATGCCGCGAGAAGCGCGGCGATTAATTTGTTTTTCATCATATTCTCCCCCTTTTAAATTTAAATAATGCTCGGAACTATATCCGCGGACATTTGCGTTCCGTTTCTTGTGTATACGACATTTACGCTGCCCGATGAATAGGTATCGCGCAATGCCTTGTTATAGTCCACAACGCTGTGGACGTCAACACCGTTGATTTGCGTTATCTCATCTCCCGCCGCAAGCTCCTGCGAGGAGGATGATTTAACCGTCACACCCTTTTTTGTCGGCAGTCCTATACGCGCTTCCCAGGAGTTTTCAAGCGTCACTCCCAAATCGGGACGCAGAACCTTGCCGTTTTGCTCAAATTGAGCAAGCACGTAATTTATTGTGTCGAGCGGGATTGAAAACGCCAATCCCTCAATGCCCGTGCCGGCGTATTTTGACGAGTTTATGCCTATAAGCTGTCCCTTCATATTCAACAGAGGACCGCCCGAGTTTCCGCCGTTTATCGCGGCGTCGGTTTGCAGGAGCGGATAGTACGCGCTGCTTACCGAAACGTCGGTGCCGCTTATAATTCCCTTTGACGCGCTGTTTCGCATCGAGAGCGAAAGGGGAGTGCCTATCGCTATTACCGATTGACCGGCGAACACGTCGCCTTGACTGGCGAACGTGATAGGCTTCAAGCCGAGCCTGCCGACCTTTACGACGGCAAGGTCGGAATCCTTGTCAATATACTGCACCTGTCCGGCATAGCTTTCACCGTCGCAGAATACAACGGTTATATTCTCAATATCGCTCACCACATGAGCGTTCGTGAGAATTATTCCGCCGGATTTTATGACAACGCCGCTGCCGTGAGCGGTAAGCTCGTTATAATCAGACGCGGTGCCGGTGATGTAATCCGATTTGTAATTTCCCACAATCGCCACGACGCTTTCGCTCGCGTCCGCTATTACCTGCGCTGTGACGGTGTCCTCGTCGCTTTCAACGTAAACGCTGCGTGTGCCCTCGTCCCAGCTTACATCCGCGCCGAGAGCCTCGCTCACCGCTCTTAGCGGAATGTAGGTCGTGTCGCTTACGATAAAGCCGCCGGCACTCAGAGGCGAGCCGTTTACGAATATGTTCACATTGTCTGCCGCGTGTACGCCAAAAGGCACCGCCAATGCCACGATTAGCGCGGTTATCAGTTTCTTATTCAAAAATATCCTTCTTTCTGTAGGTTTTTCTTCATAATTAATACGTTTTACACCGTCAAAAGGTTACGTATGCTTTAAAAAAATTTTATCGGAAATTAAAAATAATTATAATTATAGTATACATGAAAATGTAAATAAAGTCAATATAAGAATAAAATTTCAAAAACGCTTTACTGTATAAACGTCAATGATAGTTGACACATTTTCCTAAAAAATAAAATATTCC
>JAJQAT010000150.1 GCA_021203665.1 Bacillota bacterium | reverse complement strand
AGTGTAAAGAGTAACAGCCGCAGTTATAGGTGAACAATTTGAACAAAAAAACCGATTTAAGCATATTTATTTTGTAATTTTGCATAAAAATCAAAAAAATGCTTGAATTGGCATAAAAAAGTTGTTGACAACGGCACTCTTAAATAGTAAAATATTCAGTAGCAGTTTTCGAATAATTGGGTAGAAGCGTTAGTTGAAAATTGTTACCGCAATATGGGTCGCGCAAAGGCAAAGCAGGTAACAGCCGATGTGTGACAAGTATTACAGTTTTTTTACAACTGTAATACAGCATTGACTTATCCGTACCATACGTGATATAATCAATGCGAAGCATGAGTCTTGCCCGCGGTGAAGGGTGCAGGTAAGGCGTAATATATACCCTTCAAAACAAAGTATAAAAAGGGAGGATTTGAGAATGAATAAAAATCTCAAAAAGGTAATTTCAGCATTTGCTGCTCTGACTTTGTCGGCATCATCTATCGCTGCACTTGCCACTGATTTCCCCGACGTAGACTCTTCGGCTGATTACTATCAGGCTGTACAAGAGCTTTCTGCATTGGACATCATCAGCGGTTATACAGACGGTACATTCCAGCCGGACGGTCTTGTAACAAGAGCAGAAATCACAAAGATGATTGTTGACGCGCTTTCGCTTACATCAACAGCTACATCATCAATGAACTCAGACACAGGCTTTACTGATGTATCGCCGTCAGGTTCAGGCGGTCACTGGGCATCGGGCTACATTATAGCCGGCACAACTCAGGGCTTCATTTCAGGTATGGGCGACGGCACATTCTCACCTGACACAGGTGTTACATACATCCAGGCTCAGTCAATGCTTGTACGTGCTATAGGTTATGAAATATACGCAGCAGGCAGCGGCGGATGGCCGAGCGGCTACAGAACATGGGCAGCTTCACTTGGCATCACAGACGGTGTTTCGGCATCTGATGATGACGAGCTTACAAGAGCACAGGTTGCTCAGATGATCGACAATGCAATGGATATTCCTCTTGTATTGATTGTAAGCTATAGCTATGATGCATGGAGCAACCAGCAGCCGGATCTTGAAACAAAGGACGGTACAGGCAGCGGTTACCAGACATTGTTCACAAAGTATCATGACGCATACAAGGTATACGGCCGTGTAACAGCTACATCAAAGTCAGGCTCGGGTCTTGACGCTGATGAGGTTGAATTCCAGGTTGAAAAGGCTGATAACTTTGATGACGAGTACATCAAGTCAACAGATGATCCTACAGTAATCACAGCTTACGTTGGCGACACAGACGCTGTAAACCAGCTGAATGTTTACTCAGAGGCTCTAATCCAGGTTGACGACAATGATGAGTACACACTTCTTTCACTTGTTCCTGCGGCTTCAAACAAGTCGGTTGAGCTTCAGTCAGAGGACGTAGATGACTCTAAGACAACAACAGATGATCTTACGGTTATGTACTTCTATCCTGCAGGCACAACTTCAGGTTCAACAAAGTACTCACTTGCTGACGAAGTTACATACTATGTAAACGGCGTTGAAATGGGCGATTGGGATGAGGACGCTCTTGAGACATATGTTCTTAATGACGAGACAAACACAATCACTCTTCAGAAGACAACTGCTAACGGCTCAACAAGCACAAGCAGCAAGTATGACACAATCCTTATCACAACATACTCAACAGCTGTTGTAGAGACAGTTTCAGAGAAGTCAAGCTATGTTCAGGTTTCCTTCAAGGAGCAGGGTTCTGACATAAAGACAAACATGAAGCTCTACACAGATGACAGCTCATACTTATACTCATTCACATTGGACGGCGAAGAGATTGACCCGCTTGATCTTGAAGAGAACGACGTATTGAGCATCGCTTGGGACGCAAGCTCAGGCTTCGCGGATTCATCATTCTATGATGTTCTTGTATCGAGAGATACAGTATCAAGCGTTAAGTGCACAAGCACATGGAATTCAAGCAACAAGGCTACTCTTGGCGGCACAAAGTATAAGGCTGCAAGCGGCATGGATATAACTCTTGAATTGTCAACAGAATATGATTTGTTGCTTGACGTATTCGGCAGAATCGCTTATGCTGACGAAAACTCATCAACAAAGAAGATTGGTATCCTTTCAAGCGTATACCAGAAGACAAACGGCGACTGGATTGCTGAGCTAATCACTAAGGACGGCGAAGAGCTTGAGTGCAAGCTTGACGACGACTACGGCGAGGAGCTTTACGATGAGTATTATGCAATCGCTTATGAAGATGACAGCAAGATTGCTAAGAGAACATCTTATCCGAACCTTGTTGGTGAATATAAGGTTAACTCTTCAAGCAAGCTTACATCATTCGAATTCTTGTCATACACAGGCGGCGAGGATCAGACATACAAAGAGTCATCAACAAAGATCGGTTCAATCAGAATTTCTGATTCAACTGTAATCCTTAACTTGACAGATATAGACGCTAAGAGCACACACAATGTAATCTCAGCTTCTTCACTTAACGACGGTGTTGACTACACAGCATACGGCTATGACAAGTCAACTTCAGACAGCTCATATCGTTTCGTAATCATCACAGATGGTATGAACGGATTTGACTCAACTGCACAGCTTGCTGTATTCCTTGAGTCAGGTACGGACGTAGACGAGGATGACGATGAAGTAGATATCATGACAGTTGCAATCAACGGCGAGGAAACAACAGTTGTTCTTGACGACGATTGCGAGGGTACATCACTAAGCGCACTTCAGGAAGGCGACGCTGTAATCTATGTTGAGAGCTCAGGCTATGTAACAAAGATGCAGAAGGTATTCTATACAAACGGCTTCTTGAATAACGCTACATATTCAGACCTTGTAGAGGATCTAATCGGCGACGCTGATGACGGCGACGACTTGAACGATGTTCTTGCAAGCATTAACTCTGACTTCTCAGCTACAACATTCGCTGGTCTACTTACAGACTCAGACGAGGATGTAGATGTAACATTCGGTGTTCTTGTTAAGAACGGCAGCGCTACAGCTCTTGCTACAACGCTTCACACAGATGACAGAGGTGTATATATAGACCTTGACGAAGCTATCGACCTTGCTACAAGCGGTGCTACGGTTTACACATACAACTTCTCGAACTCTTCGAAGAACTTCGGCAGAATCGTTCTTGACGACGGTGTAACAACAACATCTGATATTAAGGCTGCTTACCTTGACGGTGACAAGTCTAACACAGAGTACTATCTGTACGAGTATGATACAGACGAGTATGATACAGGTGTTCAGGACAACATCGTATTCGCAGCTATCAGAACATTCGACGGCGACGAGGCTCAGGAAATCTACCAGATTGTTGCTGAATAATTCTGAACTGTGATTATAAAACAGTAAAACTAAGAACCGGTCTTTGACCGGTTCTCAGACTGTAGACAAACCACTATACAAACACCTCACTTCGTGATATAATATAA
>JAJQAT010000243.1 GCA_021203665.1 Bacillota bacterium | reverse complement strand
ACATAATATGTTCTATCCATACATTTAATCATTGAATAAGCATCAAACATGGTATATAATAAAGGAAAAAACCACAGGGGGTACACATATGAAAAAAAGAAAAATCCCCGCGCTTATGGCGGTAATGGCGCTGGCTGCGGCGGTTATGCCGGCGCGGGTATCGGCTTACGAGCTGCCGAGCGCGTATTGGAGCCTGAGCGCGGGCTACGCCACTGCACACGACAGCAATAATTACAGTGACATAATCAAATACGGCGTACAGATAATCGATTTAATATCATCGGAGCCGGATAATTCCACAACCGCGAATATTATGATGTGGAAAAGCTATGACGTCGCCTACGCGTATTATTACAGCGGCGATTATGAAAATTCCCTAAAGTATTACAATATCGCTCTCCCGTATCTGCAAGAGCGGGACGCAAGCGGCGAGAACGTGTATGACGCGCTGTACATCACCGAAAATGCCGTAAGTCAGCTTACGCCGTCGCTTGACGTGTATACCGAGACGAGCGCGCCGCAAAAGGTCTACGGCGCGGTGAACGAGCCGAACGGCGTTCTTTACGGACAGGTGAGCGACAAGGCGGGGAATAACGACTCGATGATGCTGGTGTATGTCGAATACGGCGGCGACGGCTTGGGCTGGGCGGGGTCGGTACTGTCGCAGGCGAAGAAGCAGGGCAGGGCGGTGGAGCTCGCGCTGAATTTCCCGAACGAGGGAACGACGGCGGAAAGCATAAGCGCCTCCGACTCATGGCTTACGGAGCTGTACTCGACACTGGAAAAATACAGCACCGTCCCCGTATATTTGAGAATCGGAGCCGAAATGAATGTGTGGACGACAAAATGCACGCCGGAGGTATTCAAGGCGGCATTTATCGCGATAGCGGACAAGGTAAAGAGTCTCTCCAACGTTTCGACTGTTTGGAGCGTCGCGCACACATCCACCTGGAAAACCGACGCTTTCCCGTACACAGCCGATGATTTTTACCCGGGCGACAGCTATGTTGACTGGGTCGGCGTGAATTGCTACACAAGCAAATATTTCAACGGGGAAAAGCAGGACGGCGACCACCTCTTTAACGAAATATGCTACAAAGCCGGCTATGCCGCCGATCCGGTGCTGATGATTCGCGATGTTGTCAGCACATACGGCGGCAGAAAGCCGATAATGATTTCCGAATGCGGAAGCGCGTACAACGTGGCGGGCAGCGTGAACGAAACCGACGACACATGGGCGGCGGAGCATTTAAAGCAAATATACTCGTACATTCCCATGGTATATCCGCAGGTGAAATTAATCGCGTACTTTAACGCGAATTTGGGCGAGGTAAACAGCTATGACCTTGACGGCTCGGCGGAGCTTAAAGCGGCGTATGAAAGCGCCGTGCAATCGGACTGGTTCATTCAGGGAAGCTGCCAAAACAGCGCGGAGGTATTTTTCAAAAAGGCGGACGGCTCCGTGAGCGTGACCGAAAGCACCTCGGCGTTTTACGCGTACCCGCATCTGTACGGCGCGGACGCGGTGACGGTTTCGTATTATTTGGACGGCGCGCTTGTAAATGAAACAAGCGAAATACCGTATAAGGCGGAAATAAGCATGACGCGCGGCACGCATACCCTAAAGGTGGTTGCCGCCGGAAATAACGGCGCGTCGCAGACACGGGAATACACGGTAATATCAAGCGCGGCGGCGGAGACCGCGGACGATTTCACGGACACGTCAAGCCTTACGGCGGCGCAGAAAGCGGCGGTGAATTACGTTGTGAAAAACGGCGTAATGTCCGGCTATGACGATAATACCCTGCGCCCGTCAAGCACGATAACCCGCGCGGAGTTCGCGACGATGGTGTGCCTTTTTATGGGATATTCCGCGGACGGGAGCTGCGCGTTTACCGACGCGAAAACGCATTGGGCAAGCAAATATATAGCCGCTTGCGCGGACACGGGCGCGATAGCCGGAATAGGGGAGAATAAATTCGCGCCGGACGAGAGCATAACGCTCGCTCAGGCGGCGAAGATTCTGACAGTTGTTTGCGGCTTCGCATCCTCCGACGCAAGCTACCCATACGGCTTCATGGCTGCGGCGGACGATTGCGGCTTGCTTGAAAACCTGACCGTGAGCGAGACAAGCGCGAATATCAAGCGCGTAGATGTCGCGGTGATGATGTATAACGCGTCGAACGCGGGAGCGGCGGCTGTAAAAGCAACCGCGCCGCCGTCGGCGACAGCCGCTCCGACCGAGGAGCCGGAGGCGGAAAGCGAATGGTCGGATTGGGTAACGTCCCTGCCGTCAGGGGTCAATTCGGATGATTATTACATAGAAACCAAGACGCAGTACAGCAGCAGAGTTGTAAGCGATATAAAAATCGACTTTGAGAGTACGGGCGAGCTTATAGACGTAGAAACAACATACGGCGATTGGAGCGATTGGAGTACCACACCCGTCAGCGCGACAAGCAAGCGCGAGGTGGAAACAAAGGAGGAGGTCACAGCCACCCAATATCACTACGCGCATTACTGCACCGGCGCGTCGGCAAGTCCGGCGTATCAGACCTCGAATTGGCAGTTCGCGGACAATGCGGCATATCACGATCTCGGCTGGTTCGATTCGCCGCTGAGCTATTCGTCGGATTCCACATCCGATTACGTCTATTACGTGAACGGCGAACGCTATAAATGCTCGAACGGCTGCTACCGCTGGTATCTTGTCGGAACCAGGAAAACGACAACCACCTATTACCGATACAGAACGGTATCGAGCATATACACCTACAGAGTATATTCCGATTGGTCGGATTACAGTGACACAGCTTGGACAGCGTCCTCCACCCGAGAGGTAAGAACAAGAACGGTGTACCGTTACAGAGAAAAGTAAAACAAAAGCGGCAGTGTATTTTTACCGCCGCTTATTTCGTAGGGGGGTCTGTTCGAACCTTGCTATGCAAATCGCAGCGGCGAACATTGTTCGCCGTATGGCTCCCCTATCTAGGGGAGCTGTCCGCCTATGGCGGACTGAGGGGTTATCCGCCGCCCATCCGGCAGCAGTTTTCCGCCCCGCGTCGGCGTGAGCCGTAAGCGGGGAGGGGGACCGCGTAAGCGGTGGAGGGGTCATGCGCCGCGCTTCTGTCTATGCTCCGCAAGCCTCCCTTGTTAAAGGTGAACGATTTGCAACGCAAATCGTAGGCATAGAGCCATAGGCTCGTAGCCGTCGCCAAAAGGGGGACCGGCGGAGCCGGTGGAGGGATTCGGGTGCCCGATTGGCACCCTCTACGAAGTACGGCGAGGAATCCCTCAGTCAGCTGCGCTGACAGCTCCCTTTAGACAAGGGAGCCTAACACCCGCCGCCAAACTCCCTCGTAGGGGTCTGCAAGCCTCCCTTGTTAAAGGTGAACGATTTGCAAAGCAAAGTCGAAGACCCCGCCAACCCTTTTCGCAGCGGCGAACATTGTTCGCCGTATGGCTCCCCTATCTAGGGG
>JAJQAT010000174.1 GCA_021203665.1 Bacillota bacterium | reverse complement strand
GTTTTATTTTATCAATATATTATCGATATATACCACAGCGGTTTGTGAGCTGCTTACATAGTCCTGCTTAAACGCTATAGTCGAAAGCACTGTCGTGCCCGCGGTCACGCTGAGCGCTGTACTGCTTACAGTACCACCATCGGAATCGTAGATGTTTCTCGTATAGCCCTCGCCGTCATATACAAGCTCGTATGTGTACCATGTGTCGCTTTCAAGGCTCAAATTCGATGCCGAAAGCGTGTCTATAACTGTTCCCGCGTCGTTTTGCAGCTCGACATACGGTGTGTTTGCGCTTGTCGGGAAGCATATGTCAAACGAAACCGTTTGCGTTTCCTCCGTTGATGCCGGATTGTTAAGCGTCATATAGATTTGGTTATAGGCATTTCTTTCGTCATAAATACCCGCGTTTACATACAGGTAATTATTATCGCCGTCGGTGTTTATCGCGAAGCCGAAGGTATTGTCCTTGTACCAAGGACCGTTATCCGCTTGAATTGTGTTATAGGTCACAAACTCGTCCGCGAGAGTGCCTGCCGCAGATGTGCTTTGCATAAGCAGATTGCCGCCGGCATATTCCGCGTAGAAATCCTCCTCAAAGGTTACCTCGTCGCCCGTTTCTATAATTTCATACGTGATATTGTGCGCCTCGGCGTATGTCTGAGCGGTCGAACCCTCATAGCATACGATTGTAATACCGTCAGGGAATATAGCGTCACTGTCCGCGAACTCAATGGTTTCGCTGTAAATGTATATTTTGCTCGCCGTAGAGTTTGCAAACGCGCCTGCCGCGATTGACTCTACCTCCGTGTCGCCGTCATAGAGCGGAATTATAATTTCCTCATCAGTGCCGCTGTAGCCGGTAACAACTCCGTTTTCAATTACAATACCCGATACAACCGTAACCTCCGCTGTTTCGGTATATGTGCCCTGCGCTCCGGTGTACGTAACGGTTACGGTCTGCGCGCCGGTTTTCATACTGTCGTAATCCGAAATCTTGAAATCGGTAACAGTCTTTGTCGTTTCGTCCTCATAGACAAGGCTGACCTCGAATTGCGACTTGTCAATTTCCTCGCCTACGGAATACTCGTCTTGAAGGAGATTTACATCAATACCGCTTTCGCCGATTACGTTTACGGTGTAGGTCGCTTTATTGTTGAGATATTTTACGGTTATTGTCTGCTCGCCCGATATTAGCGGGTCATAGCCGGAAATGCTGTAATCAGTGACAGCTCTGTCGTCCGCGTCGCTGTAATTCGCGGTTACCGTAAGACCGTCTGTGCTGAACTCATCTCCGACATAGTATGTGGTCGTTGACGGAGTTACCGTTATTCCGGTAAGAGTGCCGTAAAACACGTCCTCGGATAGGTAGAAGCCTACGTGCGGCGGCTGATTGTACGCCGTCTGCTCCGCCGCTACGCCCGAGCGGTATACGGGATCCTGCATAAGGGTTTTAATTTTGTAATCCGTTTCGGTCGTGGTAGTGAATACTCTTAAAGCCGTGCCGTTCGTTGTCGGATATACAAGCTCCTCGCGCCAGTCGCCGAATAAATCCGCCTGCAACGCGGGATTTGATTTTGATCCGTTGATTGAAGAACAGCTTGACGCGGTGAAAATTGTATCAAACGAGTTGCCGCTCCAAGAGGTCACCGTGGTGCCGTCCAAAAGCTCGTCATATAAATCGCCGTCCCAGAATACGCGGAAGTTTTGACTTGCGCTCGACATGGCGGTATTGCTGCTGAAATTGGTGCCGCCGTTCGACTGATACGGAGATGTTTGGGCGCTCCATACCTGATAGTAGCCGCCCGCGCCGGTGTTTGCCATAACGCCTCTGCCTGTATCCTTACTGCCCGCGGCATGGAACATAATCTCACCCGTTGCCGCGTCGATTACCGACATACCGTAATCCAAGGTAACCTCGGTGCCGCTTAAACTGTTTGTTCCGCCGCCGTCCTCGTGAACGGTGAAGAACTCAAAGCCGTCGTGTGTCGGGTCATAGTCGCCTATATGAAGCGCATCACCGTGCTCAAGGAAGGTACACCAAAGCGGTGACAGTCTGCCGTCAATTATCTTGTAGCATAACGCGCCGGTTATAACCTCGTCGCAGCCGTCATTGTCAACATCGGCAACGGTACAGTTGTGGTTGCCCTCGCCGACATATATTTCGTTGCCCGATACATAGCCGTCAACGCCCTTATAATTTTTACTGCTGTCATAGCTTGCCGATGAGGATTTTGAACTGTATGAGCTTACGTTGTAGGTATCAAAGGAGTATTCACAGTCAAGCGTTTCGCCGTCGAATGAAATCGCGCACGCAGCTTGACGTTCGCCGCTGCCGCCGCTTTGACGCATATAATAGCCGCGCATATATACCGCGTAGGGTGTTGTACCGTCAAGATATGCCACGGTTGCGGTAAATCTGTCGCAGCGGTTTCCGTAGGTGTCGCCCCATACCGATGCGGCAACACGCTGATTCGGATAATATATTGTGTCCTCCGCATCGCCGGTTACGCCGTTAAATATAGTAAAGTATTCATCGCCGCTAAGAATGTAGCCACCGTCATTTACATAAGATGTTTCGTTCACACTGTCGGTAATTGCGGCTATTGCGTCAACGTGGCTTGCCGCAGTGACATAGCTGCCGGAATTATCCTTTGAGCCGGGTGCTGTTTTAGCCGTAACCTCCGCGCAGCCGTCGCCGTCAAAGTCATACACCAAAAATTGCGTGTAATGCGCGCCGGCACGGATATTTTGACCGAGGTCAATTCTCCAAAGCATTGTTCCGTCAAGCTTATACGCGTCAAGGTATACATTTCCCGTGTAGCCGCTGTTCGAGTTATCCTGTCCGTTGCAGTCCCATTTCACGACTATTTCATATTCGCCGTCACCGTCAAGGTCGCCGCAGGACGCGTCGTTTGGAGAATATGAGTAGGTCACGCCGTCCGCGAGCGTCACACTGTCCGGCACATCAAGCTCTATATCAAAATAGCTGTTTGACAGCACCGAAACATCGCCTGCGATTGTTCCCTCCACGGGCTTCATCTCATCCCAAAGATACGCCTTATCCGCCTCGAATCCTGCGGTGAATGTGCTTGTTCCGGTTTTATCCACGTCGAATTTGGCGACGCTTTCAAGAGTGCCGTCATCGGTGTATTTTGCCGCGTAAGCCGTAAGACCCGCCGTTTGCGTTTGAACGGTTATTTGCGTTTTGTCATTTTCGTCTATGCTGATTGTTGTTTCGGTGCTTTCGCCGGACGGAACAACCGAGTATGTGCTTGCAGTTGTACCGCTTGCGTCAACATAATTTGTGGTGTCCGATTCGGTCGCTAAATACTCGCCGTCGCGGTAAATGTCAAACGACACGTTTGAATCCGCACTGCCGAAAATCGCGTCCTCACTGTCCAAAAGGCGCCAGCTTAAATATACGCCGTTGCTTGTTTTAACCGCCACAAGTCCGCGGTCAAGCGTTTCCATTTCACGGGTATAGGTGTCCGCGCTGCCGTAAGAATATGTATAGCTTACGGA
>JAJQAT010000217.1 GCA_021203665.1 Bacillota bacterium | reverse complement strand
GGGACGGTACTTTAAATTTTGCTTGCAAAATTTATGTATGTCCCAAGCGTTTGCACACAGTGCAAATACGTGTACATATCCGCCGGTAGGCGGAATATTGCTGATTAAGGTGCATTAGATATGCTGTGAAGTGTATTCGCAGTCGTTCCGGCTACCGCCGGATATGCTTGACACTGCTTCGCAGTCGTTCGGACACGGCGCTTTGCGCCTATTCATCTTTTGCTTTGCAAAAGCTGAATCGTCCTCTCTTGTCTTCGCATATGTGCGCATTTGCTTTGCAAATGCTCCGACACGGCGTGCTCTGCACACCTGTTCATCTTTTTTTCAAAAAGCTGAACCGTCCTGCGTTATCTTCGATACACTGTGCGCATTCGCTTAACAAATGCTACTGCACCCTCAAAACTAAACAACGTAACTCACAATGCTCTCTAATATTCTTATCTATTCGCCTTGAACCTTTGATGTTAGCGATAACATCTTCATTTGCGCTTCTTCCGCCTACCGGCGGATATGCTCGACACTGCGTTTTGCAAATGCTCTGCGATGTTTCCTCTGACCTACGGTCAGATATGCTCGACACTGCTTCGCAGTCGTTCGGACACGGCATTTCATGCCTATTCATCTTTTTTTCAAAAAGCTGAATCGTCCTCTCTTGTCTTCGCATATGTCGCATTTGCTGCGCAAATGCTTTGGTCAAGCCCTCGGACTATTAGTACCGGTCAGCTGCATACATTACTGCACTTCCACCTCCGGCCTATCAACCATGTAGTCTTCATGGGTCCTTACCAGCCTACGCTGTGGGAAATCTTATCTTGAAGGGGGCTTCACGCTTAGATGCCTTCAGCGTTTATCCCGTCCGTACTTAGCTACCCTGCTATGCCCTTGGCAGAACAACAGGTGCACCAGCGGTACGTCCAACCCGGTCCTCTCGTACTAAGGTCAGCTCTCCTCAAATTTCCTGCGCCCGTGATAGATAGGGACCGAACTGTCTCGCGACGTTCTGAACCCAGCTCGCGTACCGCTTTAATGGGCGAACAGCCCAACCCTTGGGACCTGCTACAGCCCCAGGATGCGATGAGCCGACATCGAGGTGCCAAACCTCCCCGTCGATGTGGACTCTTGGGGGAGATCAGCCTGTTATCCCCAGGGTAGCTTTTATCCGTTGAGCGACGGCAATTCCACTCTCATACCGCCGGATCACTAACTCCAACTTTCGTTACTGCTCGACTTGTCGGTCTCGCAGTTAGGCAGGTTTATGCGTTTGCACTCGTTGCACGATTTCCGTCCGTGCTGAACCTACCTTTGAACGCCTCCGTTACTCTTTTGGAGGCGACCGCCCCAGTCAAACTGTCCGCCTGACAGTGTCCCCCGCCCGGTTTCACGCGCGCAGGTTAGAACCTTCATATCACAAGAGTGGTATCCCAACAGCGACTCCCTCACAACTGGCGCCATGAGTTCTTAGTCTCCCACCTATCCTGTACATGTAATACAAAAATTCAATATCAAGCTACAGTAAAGCTCCATGGGGTCTTTCCGTCTAATCACGGGTAACTGGCATCTTTACCAGTACTTCAATTTCGCCGGGTATGTTGTTGAGACAGCTCTCAAGTCGTTACGCCATTCGTGCGGGTCAGAACTTACCTGACAAGGAATTTCGCTACCTTAGGACCGTTATAGTTACGGCCGCCGTTTACCGGGGCTTCAATTCAGACCTTCGCGTTTCCGCTAAGCCCTCCTCTTAACCTTCCGGCACCGGGCAGGCGTCAGCCCATATACATCATCTTTCGATTTAGCATAGACCTGTGTTTTTGCTAAACAGTCGCTTGAGACTATTCTCTGCGGCCTAATCTCTTAGGCTCCCCTTATCCCGAAGTTACGGGGTCATTTTGCCGAGTTCCTTAACAACACTTCTCCCGCTGGTCTTAGGATTCTCTCCTCACCTACCTGTGTCGGTTTGCGGTACGGGCGCCTCATTAATTCATACAGCTTTTCTCGCCAGTGTGCAATTACCTGCTTCGCTACTATGTTTCGCTCCCTTTCGCCCCACTCAACCAACGGTGGGGTCAGGCTATGCTCCTGTGTCCCTGTACTTAACAATTTCGGCGGCTACGGAATTTTTACCGTATGTGCATCGACTACGCCTTTCGGCCTCGCCTTAGCTCCCGGCTAACCTTGAGCGGACGAACCTTCCTCAAGAAACCTTAGGTTTTCGACCATTATGATTCTCACATAATTCTCGCTACTCATTCCGGCATTCTCTCTTGTGATACCTCCACGACTCCTTTCGGTATCGCTTCGCAGGCTTACACAATGCTCATCTACCATTAACATTCGTTAATCCTAAGCTTCGGTATGAATTTTAGCCCCGTTACATTTTCGGCGCACAATCACTCGACTAGTGAGCTATTACGCACTCTTTTAATGAGTGGCTGCTTCTAAGCCAACATCCTAGTTGTCTACGCAACTGCACATCCTTTTCCACTTAAATCCATTTTGGGACCTTAGCTGTAGGTCTGGGCTGTTTCCCTTTTGACCGCGAAACTTATCTCACGCAGTCTGACTCCCGGAAAACATTTATGCGGCATTCAGAGTTTGATAGGGTTCGGTAAGCCGTGAAGCCCCCTAGCCCATTCAGTGCTTTACCTCCGCTAAACTATTCCGAGGCTAGCCCTAAAGCTATTTCGATGAGAACCAGCTATATCCGAGTTCGATTGGAATTTCACCGCTAACCACAGCTCATCCCCGCATTTTTCAACATACGTGGGTTCGGCCCTCCATGGAATTTTACTTCCACTTCAGCCTGTCCATGGTTAGGTCACCCGGTTTCGGGTCGTATACTGCAAACTTTACGCGCTATTAACACTCGGTCTCCCTTCGGCTCCGATTCTTAAAATCTTAACCTCGCTTGCAACATACACTCGCCGGACCGTTCTACAAAAAGTACGCTATCGCACTCATACGGTGCTTTAGCAGCTTGTAAACATAGGGTTTCAGATTCTATTTCACTCCCCTCCCGGGGTTCTTTTCAACTTTCCATCACTGTACTTTTCTCTATCGGTCATCAGGTAGTATTTAGGCTTGGGGGGTGGTCCCCCCGGCTTCAATGCGGGTTCCTCGTGTCCGCACCTACTCTGGATTCTGCCATGTCAACATCTCTTTCGCTTACAGGACTATTACCTACTATGGTGTGCCTTCCCATACACTTCTGCTAAAAATGTTGAATCAATTCCGCAGTCCGCAACCCCAAGGATATTGCTATCCTTGGTTTGGCCTCTTTCCCTTTCGCTCGCCGCTACTTAGGAAATCGATGTTTCTTTCTCTTCCTCCTCCTACTTAGATGTTTCAGTTCAGAGGGTTTCCTCCACACAGCTATGGATTCACTGTGCAGTGATACGGTATTGCCGTATCGGGTTTCCCCATTCGGATATCCGGGGGTCTATGGATATTTGCTCCTAACCCCGGCTTTTCGCAGCTTGTCACGTCCTTCTTCGGCTCCTGATGCCAAGTCATTCTCCCTACGCTCTTTTTAGCTTGACCT
>JAJQAT010000181.1 GCA_021203665.1 Bacillota bacterium | reverse complement strand
GTTTAAAATGAACAAAAAATGAATTATTTTCACAGCAATGCGCAAAATTAAAAAGGCGTTTGTCCGGGGTTTATTTTCGGGCAAACGCCTATTCTTATTTAATTTGTATATTACCGCGCTCGTCGAAGTATACATGCTGTTCCTTTTCCAGGAACAGGGGATATTTTGACGCGCACAATCCGCGCTCCCTCAGCCATTTAAGCACGTCCGTCTTGCTTTTGAACGGGTTTGCCTCATGCTCCGCCTTGAGCGTTCTCACAACAAGCTCCGTCCAATCACAGCCGGCGTACTCGCCGCTCACAAAAATCGAGTGCGGAATATCCGGCGAGGACGATTGGATTTTTACCGCGTTGATTTTCTTCGGAATTATATCCGCTACGCTTTCCAAAAGAAACGGTGTCCACGGTATATTTATCTTGGGGAAGCGGCTGTAATCGCTTATCCTTGAAGCGGCAATATACCCGCCGTTATCCGACGCGGCGGAATTTATCATATCCGCTATGCCGCTGTACATTTTCTCCTTAAGTCCCGCTTTTTTCGACCGTATAAGAGTATGCGCGTCCGCCCTCACAAATTCCGGAAGTATCATATTAATCATATACGATATGCTCAAATAATGTATGCCCCTGCTCCGGCACATCTGCGCAAGCTCCTTTATCCCGACAGTGTCCCTGCCCTCAAGAAGCATCAAAACGACGGAGCGGTTTGTCATACTGCCCTTATCCTCCCTCGCGATGTAGCAATGGGAAAAATAAAAATCATCCGAGAACATATACCTAAGCACGCCGAACAGCTTTTCATGATTCTTAATATCGTTATTCTCCATAAATTTCGGGAATCTATTCGTAAATTCGTTCTGCAAATACCTTGCGGAAACGGGAAGATCCCGAATGCACTCGTCCAAATATTCCCGTATCTCCCCGCGTTCAACCTCGGCAACGCTCAGCATATGCGAATGCATATATTCACCGTTGCCCAGGGTAATAACCTCGGGACATCTTGTGAGAAGTATGGCAAGGTTGCTTTCGTTCGAGCCGGGAAATTCCGCGAAAATCTCGGACTTGCGCGCGCATCCCGCCCTTTCCACAAAGGCGTTCAGCTCGTCCGCCATATTGGCGCCGTCCGTTTTAACTATGTAATCCCTGCGCGACTCATACGGGCATCCGTACAGCTTCATAACACCCTGAAGAGCATAGCGGTTGGTTATCACGGTACCCTCGAACACATCCTTTAAAGCCGCGTATATCTCCGAATAGGCAATCGCGGATTTTGAGCTTTTTTCCACATACTCGTATATCGCGTCAATAACCTTTTTGTCCGCGTTGATATAATCGCTGTGAATATATTTGCCGCGGTCGATTAAAACGCCTATATCCATAATCTTGGAGTCAATGGCATGAGGAGTGGTTTCGGTGTTAAAAAGCTTGCGCATTGTACGGACGAAAATTTTGCTGTCCGTTTTATTAGCGATTTTATAGCCGTCGGGAAAGCTCTTTTTTAACACCCGCTCGCACATTTGAATAATCATTATCGGGTCCCTGCTCGAATAAATACCTCTCTCGTAATATTTTTTATCAGCCTCTATTGTAAACAGCTTCTCATATATGCCCGTTTTTTTCGCCGCCGCCTTAATCCTCGCCTTAAGCTCGGATGTCTCAATCAAGTCCGGAAGAGCTTCGATTGTCTCGTCCACGATTTTTTCAAAGCCCTCCGTCTCAATCCCGAATACGATAACCGCGTCACGGTTTTTGTCATATTGGATTTTTTTCGAATGTATTTCCCGCGTAAAATTTGAAACGCAGTACCACAAAGCGCTGCCCCTCTCCTCGCCGATTACGGCGGTAACGTCCTTCCTTTGCAGTACACGCTCGCCCTCGCGGCACGCCGAAATCAATCCGAATATATTGTATCTGCTTTCGTTGATTTTCTGACAAATGCTTGAAACCGCTTTCTTCTCAAGCTGACGCACTCTTTCGCGCGTTATTCCGCGCTGCGCGGCTATCTCGGCAAGCGTCGCTCCGTTTGTGCGTCTGTAAAGCGCGTCAAAAGCAATCCTGTCTTGTGTTCTGCCGCACTCGAATAATTTTTTGCATTCCTTTTTCAGGCTTGCGTCCTTCATCCACTCCTGAAATGCGTTCAGTCCTATTTCAAGCGCGACAAGCGAGACGCTTTTCCTTTTCAGTACCGCTTTTACCAGATCCGCGTAGTCGGCAGCATACGCGGCAGGCATTATCAGCGGTTCAAAGTCCTTTAAAATAGGCTTCCATTGAGCGTGTTCGCAAAGCTTCATGAGCGGCTCTATGCTCATCGAGCGAATTTCATCATCCCAGCCGTCGGCGGCGGATTTTGCGCTTGATATAATGTACCGCTCATACTCGTTCCGCTCGCGAAATTCCATAAGCGCGTCGGCTATAATCCCGATATATCCGCGCTTGTCCTCATCCATCAATTCCGCGCAAAGCTCATTTCCCGCTTTATCCGCGGCTTCCGCGAACACCTCGAGATATTTCCTCTCGCTTTTTGACAATTCGTCCAATGAATATTCCCCGCCGGAAAGCATGGCGTTGATTATCGGTCTTACGACCTTTTTTCTTACATACAGCGACCGCGTCGGCTCCTTTTTCTCCTTATGGGTGGTAAATTGAGGAAAATCAATAAGCGCGTTCTCTATTTCCAAAATTGATTTTTTGCCGAGGTTTCTTATATCGCGCAGGTCCCTCGGTGTGAGACTGAGCAGACTGTCCGCCGTAAGGCAGCCGATTCTGTTAAGCGCGTTCAGCGAGCGGACGGACAAAGACAAAGCCAACGGAGAATCCGAACCGTTCACAAGGGAAATATCCTTGTATTTTTCCGCGTTTAAGCACAAAATGTTCGCGTATGTATGCTCCGAATCATCATTAAAAAATCGGGAACGCGCCTTTTTAGCCGTCTCCGCGGGCGCGGCGTTCACCGTAATATTATTCTTTGATACGCTCTCCATTTTCTTATCACCTTCGTTCCTCTTCCGCCGCGTAAAAGCAGCCGCTTTCTTTTATATTAATATTATACCATAAAGAATCGCATTTGTCAAATTTTCGGACCGATAGGGTGTATTTGTCGAAGAATGTGCTTAACGCGTCGATGGCGTCCCGAGATTTTTTCTATGATATGCTAAAATGATTGAAGTAATAATGGCAATAGCCAACTCAATAAGCTCAATAATTGCATTTATCGACCGCGATTACAGCTTACAAGTTGGCTACAAGAAAATAGGTTGCGAGGGCGAAAGCCCTCTTCCTACCGTTATTATAACTCAATCCGCGAGAATATGCAAGTAATTTCTTTAATCACAAATATTATTTCTTTAGCGGCGAGCCTTATATTCCTTGCCGCTGTAATCCAATGGGTAAAGACGTGATTGATAATGCCATCAAGACATATCCAAGGTATGATTAATCCGCCTCTTTTTTTAAATTTTGACTTTTCAAAAAATACTTAATAAGCACATTATAACATTCTATAGATACAGAAAATGAGTTTAGAGAATATTGGAAAGAGCTTTTCAGACTACTCGCCATAGTCGAAAAGCTCATAATCAGAATATTAT
>JAJQAT010000136.1 GCA_021203665.1 Bacillota bacterium | reverse complement strand
CCCCCCCCCCCCCCCCCCCCCCCCCCCCCCCCCCCCCCCCCCCCCCCCCCCCCGGGGGGGGGGGGCAAAGCCCCTTATTGAAGCCAAAACGGAGCGAAGAGCGAATAAACGCCGCGGCGCGGCATAGAATATTGTAAACACTTTAACGGAGGAGAGCTAATGGCGGGCATAATTGTCAAAAAATTTATAAAGGACTGCGAGAACGTCCAAGATCCCGCAGTGCGCGGAGCGTACGGGAAATTTTCGAGCGTTGTCGGCATACTTTGCAACGCGGCGCTGTTTATCGGAAAGATTATCGCGGGAACAATTTCGGGTTCCGTATCGATAACGGCGGACGCAGTGAATAATTTGTCCGACGCGTCGTCAAGCGTGATAGGCCTGCTCGGCTTTAAGCTTGCGAGCCGTCCCGCGGACGAGGAGCACCCTTACGGTCACGGGCGATATGAATATTTGGCGGGACTTATGGTCGCGCTGCTTATTATGATAATCGGCGTAGAGCTGTTTCGGAGCAGCTTGGATAAGGTGATTAATCCGTCGGCGGTGCAATTCAGTGCCGTTACGGTGTGTGTGCTTGCGCTTTCGATACTTTTAAAGCTGTGGATGGCGTTTTTCAATACGCGTATGGGCAAAAAGATAAATTCCAAAACCTTAATCGCGACCGCGGCGGACAGCCGAAACGACGTTATAACCACCGCGGCGGTGCTTGCGGCGGCTGTAATTTCGCATTTTACAAACCTGGAGCTTGACGGCTGGATGGGACTTTTGGTCGCGCTGTTTATCCTTTACAGCGGCTTCGGATTGGTAAAGGATACGCTCGACCCGCTGCTTGGAAAGGCACCCGATGAAAAGCAGGTAAATGAAATTAAAAATAAGATTTTGAGCTACCCGGGCGTTATGGGCACGCATGACCTTATGATGCACGATTACGGTCCGGGCAGGCAATTTGCCAGCGTGCATGTGGAAATGGCTGCCGAGGATGACGTGATGGCAAGCCACGACGTTATAGATAATATCGAGCGGGATTTTCTTAGCAATGACGGACTTCATATGATAGTGCATTTCGACCCGATTTCAACCGCTGATTCCGAGGTAAACGACCTGCGCGAATGGATAAACCATGAGATTAAAAATCTCGATTCGCGTCTTACGATACACGATTTGAGAATAGTCAGAGGTCCCACTCATACGAATGTGATTTTCGACTGCGTTGTTCCGTATGCCGTGGAAATAGGAAAAAAGGAAATTAAAAATTTTATAAGCAATGTTGTCGCGGAGAAATATCCGTCGTATTACTGCGTCATCACGATAGACAGAAGCTACGCGGCAATGCCGCATTAACAGGGCTTTCAGCAACGAAAAAGACTGCATACGGAGCAGTCTTTTTTATATGTGTTATTCAAAATATTTTCTGTCCAGACTTCTGTATTGTATAGCCTCGGCGATGTGGGAGGTGTTTATATTTTCCTCGCCCTCCAAATCGGCTATTGTGCGCGCCACCTTCAGTATGCGGCTGTGCGCTCTCGCGCTTAAGCCGAGATTGTCGAACGCGGCTTTTAAAAGATTGTTTTCGTCCTCACCGAGCGGACAGAATCTGTCTATCATTCCGGCGCTCAGCTGAGAATTGGAATATATATTCAAATCCTTGTAGCGTTCAAGCTGTACCTTGCGCGTCCTGTTTACGCGCTCTTTTATTTTCGCGCTTGTTTCACTCTTGCTTGTCGAGCTTAAATCCTTGTAATCCACATTCGCGACCTCCACCTGAATATCGATTCTGTCCAAAAGCGGACCCGATATTCTGCTGCGGTATTGATTTATTTGATTCGGAGTACAGGTGCATTGGCGGCGGCTGTCGCCCAGGTAGCCGCATTTGCACGGATTCATACTTGCAATCAGCATAATGTTGCACGGGTATGTAAGCGTGGCGTTCACGCGCGATATGGTTACCTGTCCGTCCTCGAGAGGCTGACGCAGAACCTCGAGCGAATCGCGGCGAAACTCCGGCAGCTCGTCAAGGAAAAGTATGCCGTTGTGCGCGAGAGAAAGCTCGCCGGGACGCGGTATCGCGCCGCCGCCGGAAAGTCCGGACGCGGATATTGTGTGGTGCGGATTTCTGAACGGTCTGTGCATAATAAGAGGCTCGTCCGCTGGAAGAAGTCCGGCAATCGAATGTATCTTTGTAACCTCAAGCGCCTCGTCAAAGGTAAGGTCGGGGAGAATACCGGGCATACGCTGCGCGAGCATGGTTTTGCCCGTGCCGGGACTGCCTATCATCAGAACGTTGTGATTGCCCGCCGCCGCGATTTCCAAAGCGCGTTTTACGTTTTCCTGACCCTTAACGTCGCAGAAATCAAGCACGCTCGACGCGGACGCCGCGAAATAATCCGCGAGGTCTATTGTATGCTCGGGAATTTTGCTTATTCCGCATAGGTGGTCGCACAGAGATTTGAGCGACGAAACGGGATATACGTTTATTCCGTCGATAACAGCCGCCTCGTCGGCGTTTTCCGCGGGTACGAACACGTTTTTAAAGCCCTGCTTGTACGATGAAATGACCATCGGCAAAATGCCTCTGACCGACTGCAAGGAGCCGTCTAAGGACAGCTCGCCGAAAAAGGCGCACTCGTCAGTGTCCGCGCCGTAAATCTGCTCGGTAGCCGTAAGAATGGACAGAGCCATCGGCAAATCGTAAGCCGTTCCCTCCTTGCGCTGAGCGGCGGGAGAGAGATTTATTACAATATGCTTTGCCGGAAATCTGAAGCCGGTGTTTTTAATGGCGGAGCGTATGCGCTCCTTTGCCTCCTTTACGGCGGCGTCCGGCAGACCCACTATGTCAAACGCGGGCAAGCCGTTCGATATATCCGTTTCAACGCACACGGGGAATCCGTTGATTCCGGAAAGCCCGCAGGAATAGGTATGAGAAATCATAAAATTATGTATAACATAATTATCCGCGCGGATAATTACATTATTTCTCCTTTCTTTCAATTTTGTATGCCGATTGTCCCCTAAAATCAAGTGCTTTGTCTGCGTCTGAAAATCATAAGCTTCATCGCGGCGAATGTGATGGGCGTACCCAGTATCGCGGCGCATATGTAAGCTATGGTTGAATTCCAATTTAACGTTGTGAACAGCAGTACCATAAGGTATTGTATTATAAAATTCGGAATATAGCTTATGGGAAATTTAACGAATTTTTTCCAAGTAGGCTTTTGATGAAAGGTGAATTTTGAATTAAGGAAAAATGACGTAACAATGCTCACCATATATCCGATAATGAAATTCAGCCGCGAATGCTCCGCGAGAACCCTCAGAATGTTATCGGGAGACAGAAAATTCCGATGTATAATGTCAAGGAATGTGGCGGTACACACCGACACGGCGGTGTTGGCGATGCCCATCAGCATAAAGACGATGAATTGAACCGTCAAAAACGGTCTTACGGCGCGCATTACGCCGCTTGGAAGGTGTCTGCTTAATTTTACGCGCAAAACGGCAAGCAAACGAACCATACTCGTCATCCCCCTTGAACAGATATACTAACATTATACACTAAAAGACAGATAAAAACAATATTTTTTCAAAAGAAATTGCCGCGCATACTTTGATGTATTATTT
>JAJQAT010000118.1 GCA_021203665.1 Bacillota bacterium | reverse complement strand
ATTTAATTATATACCTTTTTTTCTCTGTTTTCAAGTAATTATACCAAAAAAATAGCGCGGACAAGGAATTTTCTTGTCCGCGCCGCTGTCTTTTTAAATATTATTATTAATAAACTCCCGAACGTCTTTAATTGCCTCGTCTATGGTCTTTTCAACCGCGGCGGCACTTCTGCGCTCCTTATACTCGACAATGCCCTCGCCGCACTTTTTGCCAACGACGATTCTTACGGGAATACCTATAAGGTCTGCGTCCTTGAATTTAACGCCGGCTCTCTCGTTTCTGTCGTCAAGAAGAACCTCGACGCCCTGCGACTTCAATTCCTCGTAAATTTTCTCGGCTGTTTCAACCTGCTCGTCTATCTTGCTGTTTACGGGAATAACCATCGCCTGGTACGGCGCGATTGAAACCGGCCAGATAATGCCGTTTTCATCGTTATTCTGCTCTATTGCCGCCGCGAGGCATCTCGTCACGCCTATGCCGTAGCAGCCCATAATAACGGTTTTGCTCTTGCCGTCCTCGTCAAGATACTTGAGACCGAGCGCGTCCGAATACTTTGTTCCGAGCTTGAAGATATGTCCTACCTCTATTCCCTGAGCGGTCTTTATCGGCTTGCCGCACCTCGGGCAAATGTCGCCCGCCTCGATGACGCGTATATCGGCAATTTCGGTCGGTGTGAAATCCTTGTTTATATTCACGTTCTTATAGTGCATATCCGTTTCGTTCGCGCCGACTATGAAGTTTTTCATCATAGCGACCTCTTTATCGGCATATACCGGAATATCAAGTCCGACAGGTCCGGCAAAGCCGACCTCGGCATTTGTAATTTCTCTTACCATAAACGGCTCCGCAAGCTCCAAATCATCGGTGCAGCCGACAAGGTTTTTCAGCTTTACCTCGTTTACCTCCCTGTCGCCCCTTACCATTGCCGCTATATATTTATCGTCCGCCTTATATATAATCGTTTTCGCGAAGTTATACGCCTCGGCGTTCATAAACGCGACAAGCTCCTCTATTGTATGAGCGTTCGGAGTGTGAATTTTCTCAATGTCAAAATCGCCCTCATCGGACGGCTTTTCCTGCGGAATACACTCCGCTTTCTCATAGTTTGCCGCGTAGCCGCATTCGTCGCAGTACGCGATACCGTCCTCGCCGACGGGAGATTTAACCATAAATTCCTGACTGCCGCTGCCGCCCATCGCGCCGCTGTCCGCGTCAACTATGGTAAAATCAAGACCGAGGCGGTTAAATATTCTGCAATACGCGTCGTACATCTTCTTATACGACTTGTCAAGTCCCTCCTCCGTAAGGTCAAAGCTGTACGCGTCCTTCATAACAAATTCACGGCTGCGCATAATACCGAATCTCGGACGTCCCTCATCGCGGTACTTATGCTGTATTTGGTACAGCGTCATAGGGTATTCCTTATATGAGCGCACGCTGTCTATAACGGTCTGAGTGAAAAGCTCCTCATGCGTGGGGCCGAGACAGAAATCTCTGTCGTTTCTGTCCTTCAGCTTGAACATACTGGGTCCGAATACCTCCCATCTGCCCGATGCCCGGTACGCCTCGGCGGGCAAAAGCGCCGCCATCAAAAGCTCCTGCGCGCCCGCGTTGTCCATTTCCTCGCGGACTATATTTTCCACCTTTTGCAGCGTCCTTAAACCAAGCGGCAAATATGAATATATACCGGCGGCAAGCTTTCTGATAAGTCCCGCTCTGAGCATTAATTTATGGCTTGTTATTTCCGCCTCTGCCGGAACCTCTCTCAGGGTCGGCATAAGCAAGTTTGACATTCTCATTTTTATGTTCTCCTTCTATTAATATTTATCGCTCTTAATCAGTGTTCCTATACCTGTTTTTGTGAAGATTTCAAGCAGCAGGCAATGCGGTATGCGTCCGTCTATGATATGCACGCCGGCAACTCCGCCGTCTATCGCTTTAAGGCAGCCAAGCACCTTCGGTATCATTCCGCCGCTGATTGTGCCGTCGTTTATCATTTTGTGTATCTCGTTTTTATGCACCTCGTAAATGACCTTGCCGTCATTATCCTTTACTCCCTCAACGTCCGTAAGCAAAATCAGCTTTTCAGCCTCAACCGCCTCCGCGACAGCCGCCGCCACGGTATCGGCGTTTATATTATAGCTGTTGCCGTCATCATCCGTGCCTATCGGAGCGATTACCGGTATGTATTGGTCGGAGGCAAGCAGGTCTATAAGACAATGCTTGATATGCACTATATCGCCTACATAGCCTATATCAACCTTTTCGCCGTCAACCTCCGTGTACTGCTTTTCGCACTCTATAAAGCTGCCGTCTATACCGCTTATTCCCACGGCTCTGCCGCCCTTTGTGTTAAGCATCGCGACAATTTCCTTATTCGTTTTGCCTATAAGCACCTGCTGCGCCGTTTCCATTGTTATATCGTCCGTGACGCGCAAGCCGTTTACAAACCTACTCTTAACGCCGCGCTCGTCAAGCGCCTTTGATATATCGGGACCGCCTCCGTGCACAACTATCGGATTAAGTCCGATAAATTTCAAAAGAGTTATATCCTCCATAACGGAGTTTTTCAAATCATCGTTTATCATCGCGTTCCCGCCGTACTTTATCACAACGGTTTTACCCGCGAATTTCTGTATATACGGCAGCGCCTCTATAAGTATTCCCGCTTTTTTTATTAATTCCTGCATTTTTTACACCCTCTGATATTATAAGTAAAATCCCGCGTTTGCAAGTCCGGTCTTTTCGTCCAGTCCGAAAAGCAAATTCATATTCTGAACAGCCTGTCCCGCCGCGCCCTTTACAATGTTGTCAAGCGCCGACACAACAACGGCTCTTTGGAGCCTTTTATCATAGCATACGCCTATATCCACAAAATTTGAGCCGGCAACGTGCTTTGTTTCGGGTAAATCACCGTTTTCCTTTACCCGCACAAAAAACTCGTCCTTATAAAATTCCTTATACATTTCGGTAAGCTCCTGCGCGCTTGACTCTCTGTTTAGGTTTACATAAATCGTGGAGAGTATTCCGCGCTTTTGCGGAATAAGATGCGGCGTGAACGAAATCATTATCTTCTCACCCGCGATGTTGCCCAGCTCCTGCTCTATTTCCGAGGTGTGGCGATGGTTTGTTACCTTGTACGCCTTGCTGTTTTCGGTACATTCGCAAAAGCTGTACGGCAAAGCCGCGCTGCGTCCCGCGCCCGTGACGCCCGACTTCGCGTCCACTATTATATTTTTTGTTTCGCCGATCCTGTTTGCCAAAAGAGGCGCCGCCCCGAGTATGGAGCAGGTCGTATAGCAGCCCGGATTTCCTATAAGCCGAGCTTTCTTTATTTTATCTCTGTGCAGCTCCGGAAGTCCGTAAACAGATTCCTTTAAAAGCTCCGGCGACGAATGCTTTTCGCCGTACCACTCCTCATATACCGCCGCGTCGTCATAACGGTAATCTCCGCTTAAATCTATAACCTTAAGTCCTCTTTCCAGAAGCGACGGAATAACCGTCTTTGACGCGCCGTGCGGCAGCGCCGTAAACGCCACGTCACATTTTGAAACAGCGTCAAGGTCAAGTGTTTCACATTCCTTTTCAAGAACATGACCGAAGCTTTTATACACATCGCTTATTTTCTGTCCCGCAAAGCTCTGCGAGCCGAGCACCTCAATACTAACC
>JAJQAT010000069.1 GCA_021203665.1 Bacillota bacterium | reverse complement strand
CCATTATATATGAGAACAATTACTTTTTCAATAGGTTTTTGTTTATTTCTTCTAAATATTTTTCTGTATTTTCACATTGCATAAATCCCGACATTATGCATGCTCCGTCCGCGCCGCGTTCCTTTATTTGCGATATATTCCGCGGCGAAATTCCGCCTATTCCGTATACCGGAATATTCACGGAGCGCTTTACGCGCTCAAGAAAATCCAAACCTCGCGGCTCAAGTCCCTTTTTGCAGTCTGTGGCAAAAATATGACCCGCTGTCACATAGTCCGCGCCCATTTTTTCCGCCGCTTTCGCCTCCTCGTAAGAGTGAACCGACACGCCGACCGTTTCAAAGGTGCTTTTGACGCTTTCATTCATCATACGCAGCGGAAGATGTATTTTTTTCGCACCCAAATCCGCCGCCTCGTTTATGTAAGAATGAAGTATCACATCGGGGCATACCGACATAATCCTCCGCGCCAGCCCCTTGTAATCATCGCCGGACAGGTCCTTTTCGCGCAGAATAACCGTAATTCCGCTCTTGTGAAGCCTTTCTATCCGTTCCGTAAAGTCCGGGCATAGCTTTCGGTCGGTTACGCATATTATCTTAAACATAGATATAATCACTCATTACGGGCTGTAAACCCTGCTCCTCAATCGCCTTGAAAACCTCATCGACATTTCTCGGGTCGGAGATTTCAAACTGCTCGTCGCCCTTTTGCTCGCCGGTGTGACCGCCTATGCCGACGTCAACGCCCGCGCTTATCTTGGTAGCGGCGATTTTTATGATATTGTCTCTGAACCGCTCGCATTCGCGCGTGGAAATGGTAATACTCGCGAACGGCATAAATATTCTGTAAGCACAGATTACCTGCAAAAGCTGCGGCTCGTGAACGTCCTTCGGATTGATTTTGTCGTTGTTGATTATCGGGCGCAGCCTCGGACAGGAAAACGCTATTTCGGCGTGCGGATATTTTTTCTGCAAAAGATACGCGTGCATACCGGTAGCGAACGCGTCCTTTCTGAAATCGTCCAGACCCAACAGCGCCGCGAATCCCACGCCGCGCATACCGCCTATTATCGCTCTTTCCTGCGCGTAAAATCTGTAAGGGAATACTCTTTTGTGTCCCTCAAGGTGGAGCGTTTCATATTTGTCGCTGTTGTAGGTTTCCTGAAATACCGTCACAAAATCCGCGCCGCATTTATGCAGATGCGCGTATTCATCGGAATTCATCGGATATACCTCTATGCCGACAACCTTAAAATATTTCTTGGCTATCTTACAGGCGTTTCCGATATATTCAACGTCCGACATTTTTCTGCTTTCGCCCGTAAGCAGCAGAATTTCCTGCAAGCCGGTTTCGGAAATAGCTTTCATTTCGCACTCGATTTCCTCCTCCGTGAGCTTTGCGCGGCGTATTTTGTTGTAGCAGTTAAAGCCGCAGTATATGCAGTAATTCTCACAGTAGTTTGCAATGTAGAGCGGAGTGAACATCGCTATTGAGTTGCCGAAGTGCTTTCTCGTCTCAATCTGCGCTCTTTGAGCCATTTCCTCAAGAAACGGCGCCGCCGCGGGTGAAAGCAGCGCGGCAAAATCCTCGGGCGTAAGAGTCTCGTGCGCCAAAGCGTTTTGAACGTCTTTTTCGGTATACCTTTCGTAATCGTAGCCGTTCATGGCGGATATTACCTCGTCAAGCATTGTCGAATTGAGGATTTCCATACCCTCCATATATTCCATATGATTTGTTCTTTCGTCAGTTTTTGCCATTTTAAGCTATCCCCTTTAATCATGTAAAAATCCCGTGAGCGGCGATGACGCGCGCGCACCCTTTTCAACTACGTTGCCGAAGCCGGCAAGATATGACTCGCGTCCCGCCTCTATTGCTTTTTTGAACGCGCTCGCCATTGCCGGAACATCGCCCGCCGTCGCGATGGCGGTGTTTGCCATTACGGCTGCCGCACCCATTTCCATAGCCTCGCACGCCTGCGACGGTCTGCCGATTCCCGCGTCCACAATTACGGGCAGGTCTACCTCATCTATGATAATTTGTATAAAATCCTTTGTGCAAAGTCCCTTGTTTGAACCGATAGGGGAGCCTAAAGGCATTATGCACGCCGCGCCGGCATTCTGCAAATCCCTCGCGAAATTCAAGTCGGGGTACATATACGGCATTACCACAAAACCCTCTTTTGCCAATATTTCCGTTGCCTTGAGCGTTTCGTAATTATCGGGCAGAAGATATTTACTGTCCCGTATCGCCTCGATTTTTATAAAGTCGCCACAGCCGGTTTCACGGGCAAGCCGCGCTATTCTTACAGCCTCGTCCGCGTTTCTCGCGCCGGAGGTGTTCGGCAAAAGCGTAACGCCCTCGGGTATATAATCAAGAATATTTGCCACGTCGCCGCCCGCCGCGCGGCGAAGAGCGAGAGTGATTATCTGCGCTCCCGCGTTTTCCACAGCCGCCCTTATAAGGTCAAGCGAATACTTGCCGGAGCCGAGTATAAATCTCGATGTAAATTCGTGTCCGTTTAATATTAGTTTGTCTTCCATTGTAATCCTCCATTCCGCCGCTTTGCGGCGGCATAAATTGCGGCGCAAAAAAGAAACAAGCAAATTGCCGTTATTTTTCGCGTTATTTTTCTTTCCCTGTAATAATTCTTAATGCCAGATTAGCCTGATGCGCGGCGCACAGAGCCACGCGCGGAGCGACGAGGGGCACACCCTCGGCTATGCCGTTTTCGCTGTCGCCGCAAAGGTAAAATCTGTCGCATATTTTACGCGTCGTTATGAGGTTTGAGCTTTCCAAACCCGCCATACCCGACGCGGATATAATCGTTGAGCCGCCGCATTCCGACAGCACTGTATTTACAAGCATTGCCTTGTTTTCCGCCTTGTCAAACGCCTCGCAAATTACGGGATATTTCCCGAAAATATCAGCCGCGTTATTTTCCGTAACGCGGGCGTTGTCCGAGGTTATTTTTATAAACGGGTTAAACCGCTTGATTTTCCTTGTCATGGCGTCGGTTTTCGGCGTGCCTATGTCGTCGATGTCATACTGCTGGCGGTGCAGATTGGTTATATCAACCCTGTCGAAATCCACAAGATGAAGATGTCCCACTCCCGCCCTTGCAAGCATCACGGCTATATTTGAACCCAGTCCGCCCAGACCTGCGACAGCCGCTGCCGAGGACTTTAATATATTATGCGTCTTTTCGCCGTGGCGTTCGATAAGAGCCTTTTCGTATTCCTCAAATGTTATCATCAGCCGCCTCCAACGAAGCTCACCACTTCAATCACGTCGCCGCTGTTTACCGCGGTTTTATCGTAGTCCGATTTTTTGATAATAGCGCCGTTTATTTCCACAGCGATTTTGTCGCGCTTATATCCGTTGTCCTTGAGAAGCTCGGCGAGACTGCCGTAATCCTCGTGTTCCTTTCCGTTAAGATAAATCATTTTCCTCACTCCCAATTATTGTATACTAATGCGGATTTTCCCGCTTTTCGCTCACTATGACGGTCGGCAATGACATCTCGCTGTATTGTGTCGAGATAATACTGTTTTTGGCGATTCTCGAATAAAGTCCCGCCATTTTGCCGCCGTATAAATATATACCGGTAATATTGCTGTATTTTTTGTATTTTGCGTTTTTGTCGTGAGTAATGTCTATATTGACCGACGCGTACGGCTCGCAGTATTCCTGCAAAAGATAGTGGTTATCGATATTTTCGGTTACTTCTTTTTTCCATTCCTCGTCCGTCATTCCCTCAACGCCCGCGTAAACGCCCTTTGAGGCGTAGGAATCCTCGGGCTTTATTACCCATTTGTCCTTGCTTTGAAGCACGTCGTGAGCTTTAACCTGCTCGTCCGTAAGCGACACGGTGTAGGGGATATGTTCCTTTACAAATCGCGCCTCCTTATCGGTAAGAAATGCCGTTGTCATATCGTCATGCAAAATCTTAAACACAATTTTGTTGTGTATAACCTGAGTTTTAAAATCTCCGATAAGACACACATCGTTGTTTTCAGCCGCCCTTATAAAAGGAAGAACGCGGTCATAATTGCGCATTATATCGCAAGTCACCGCGCGCCTGTATACGGCGTTTATGTGTCTGCCGCTCGGCGAAAGGAGCTTGCCGTTCTCGTATTTTAGGTCGGTTATCTCACATATTTCACATTCAATGCCACTGTCCTCAAAAGCCTTTTTAAACGCTTTAAATTCACGGCTTATATCGCCGTTAAAGAAATCCGCAATGGCGACATACGGATTTTGAACCGCCCTGTCATATGTTTTATATATCTCCTTAAAGGCTTTAACCCAGGAATCAAACAATTCAAAGGTGCGCACATTGTATTTCTTGATAAATTCGTTATATGTGCTTGTCAGCCTTATCGCCTGATTAAGCTCCTTGTCCTCGTTCATAGCGCTCGAGCCGTCCGCGTTAAATTCGCAAAATTTGAACGAGAAGTCGTCCTCATTAAAGAATATGTCTATACGCGCGATGGGCAGAGCGCATTCGTAATGATTGGGACGGAGTATCAGTCCTTCAAGCCGTTCTTCAAAGCCGAAAAGCTTTCTGTATTCCGCGTTTGACTGATATTCGCGAATAACCTTTTCAAGTATTCCGTACATAACCGAGGATATTTCATTGAAATACTCAGCCATTTCCTCGGTGAACATTTTCGGGATATACAGCGTATGCACGTAATAGCCGTGATAGCGCGCCGTGTATGTTTTAATGTACTGCTGTTGTATTTCGGCGCTTTTTACGCTTTCCTCAAAATTATTGTCAACAAGCTGTTTGTAATATTCTTCTGCTTTCTGCAATGTAAATGTCTCCTTTAAAAGCTTTTTGGTCAGCAGAACACTGAGGGGATTTTTGAAAGCTGTTCAATTTGAACATCACCCTCGGTAAGCGGTTTTATATCCTCTAAAAATTTAAGAAAATGCTTGGCGTTATTATGCTGTTCTATCGCGGTATCATTGAGCCATTCCTCGATAAATGTAAATTTTGAGGCATCGCATCTGCTCTGATATATTTTGTATGCAAGATTGCCCTTTTCCTTGCGCGTTTCGCGCACCACATTTACGGCGCATTTTTTAAATTCGTCAACACTGCCCGAAAGCACGTTGAATTTGGCTATTATCGTAATCATATTTGTTCAGCTCCTTAAAATTATTCTTCTAATTATATCATATCAAGCCGACTTTTACAAGCGGTTGAACAAATTTCTTTACGCAATGCTATGCGGTGTAAATTTTTTATAAAAAAATTACAAATATATTTACAAACATCATACAATCTGATAAAATATAATCGTAAGGAGGTATCATATATGGAAATGACGGCAGTAATATGGCTTGCGGGAATAGCCGTGTTCGCTATACTGGAGGCGCTTACCTACCAGATAGTCAGCGTATGGTTCGCCTTGGGAGCTGTGGGAGGTCTTACGGCCGCGATTTTGGGAGCGCAATTCAATGTGCAGATAACCGTGTTTCTTATAATATCGGTCGTATGCTTGATATGCCTGCGCCCGCTGTCCCGAAAGCTGATAAAAACAAAAAAGGAAAAAACAAATGTTGACAGCCTTATAGGCAAGGAGGTTCTCATAACGGAGGATGTAAACAATCTTCTCGGAAATGGAGCCGGAAAAATCAACGGCTTAACGTGGTCCGTGAAAAGCGCGGACAACTCGCAAATCGCCGCGAACGAAACGGCGGTGGTGGAAGGCATAGCGGGCGTAAAGCTCGTCGTAAAAAGAAAAGAGGTTATTGATGAAAAAACCAATGATAACAGCACTGCTGCTGATTACTCTCCCGTGCGCGGCGTTGGCGGCGGAAAATGAGACGTACATCGATTACGCCGTCGGCACCCTGGCGCAAAGCGAAAGCCATACCGCGCTTGAAAGCTTTTCGGCGTATATGCCGTCCGTAATCATTTCATCATCCATGCTTTACAGACACAATGAGGCGGTGAAAGCCGCGCAAATCCTCGCGGAGGAGGAAGCGGCAGCGGCGGCGAACGCCGTACCCGAGGAAAAAGAGGGCTTGGCGGATTTAAAGGAGCAAATCACGGAGTATATCGATACGCGCGCCGGCGATTGGGGTGTGTACGTGAAAAATTTAAACACCAATGAATATTTGTCAATAAACGAGAAATCCTATTCAAGCGCGAGTCTGATAAAGCTCTTTACTCTCGCGGCGGTATACAACGAGCTTGAATACGGCTCCGTAACGCGCACCGCGGAGGTTGACAATTTGCTCAATCTTATGATAACGCAAAGCAGCAACACGGCGTTTAACACTCTTACCGAAATAATCGGCGGCGGAAGCACGGTAAACGGCTTTGACGTGGAAAACGCGAATACCAACGTGCTTGGATGCGTCAACACTCAGCATAAGTCGCAGCTTGTGGACAAGGCGGGAGAAAGCGCGATATTCGTCGGATATAATCTTACGTCGCCGGCGGATTGCGGCAATATATTGGAGATGATTTACCGCGGCACGCTTGTTTCCGAAACGGCGTCGGAGGAAATGCTCAATTTGCTAAAGGCGCAAACGCGCACATGGAAGATACCGTCGGCACTGCCTGAGGGCACCGTCACGGCGAACAAAACAGGCGAAAACAGCAAGGTGGAGGGCGACGCGGCGATTGTTTACTCGCCCGCGTGCGACTACATATTATGCGTAATCGGAAACGGCTCCGTCGGCGCCGGAACGGAAACAATCAGAAGCATTTCCGCGTCCGTTTACAGCTATTTTAACAAGTAAATTTTATGAAAAAGGAGAATTAATCATGGTACCGATAGTTATCTTAATAATTTTGATTTTAATAATTTTAATAGCGAACATAAAAATAGTTCCGCAGGCTCATTCGTATATAATCGAGCGCTTCGGAGGCTATCATTCGACATGGAGCGTCGGACTTCATTTTAAAATCCCGTTTATTGACAGAGTTGCGAAGAAGGTAAACCTTAAGGAGCACGTGGTGGATTTCCCGCCGCAGCCGGTTATTACAAAGGATAACGTAACCATGCAAATCGACACGGTTGTGTATTACCAGATAACCGACCCGAAGCTTTTCGCATACGGCGTTGAAAGACCCATGATGGCAATAGAAAACCTTACCGCCACAACGTTGAGAAATATCATAGGCGACCTTGAGCTTGACGAAACGCTTACCTCGCGCGACACCGTAAACACAAAAATGCGCGCGATTCTTGATGAGGCTACAGACCCGTGGGGAATAAAAATAAACAGAGTCGAGCTTAAAAACATTATGCCTCCGGCTGAAATTCAGGACGCGATGGAGCGACAAATGAAAGCGGAACGCGAAAGACGCGAATCCATACTCCGCGCCGAGGGCGAGAAAAAATCCGCGATACTTCTTGCCGAGGGTGAAAAGGAATCGGCAATACTCCGCGCCGAGGCAAAAAAGCAGGCGGCAATCAAGGAGGCGGAGGGTAACGCCGAGGCTATCATAACCGTGCAGACCGCGGTTGCCGAGGGTATACGCAGAATCAACGAGGCAAACCCGGGCGATCCGTATATAGCCTTAAAGGCTCTTGAAAGCTTCGAAAAGGCGGCTGACGGCAAGGCGACAAAGATAATCATCCCGTCTGATATGCAGGGACTTGCCGGACTTGCCACGTCAATAAAGGAAATTATTAAAAACGACTAAAACCATTAATCAGAGGCTCCCGAATTATTTTCGGACACCCGAGACAACAGACAAACCGCTATACAAACACCTTGCCAAGTGATATAATATAAATATCACAAGGTGAGGTGTTTTTGTAATGTATGAGAAGAGAATGCCGGCAGACATACCGGTCGACAGCTTATTACAATATGGTGTTGGTATCTGGTCACAAAATCTCTTACCTACACCATATTTTGTGTGTATTTGGTAAAAACGGGCACAAATGATTTTCAATATTTAAACAAAATCAACAATGTTTACAAGAATTTAAAATTTAATATTGCAATGCGTCAAGCTATAGTATATAATCATTAAGGTTAATGATTTAGTACCTGCTACCAATAATAATTGATAAAATGTCGAAACGGCGGAAAGGAGCGCTCTTTATGACGAGAACCCTGTTAAAAAAACAGCGTCACGAATTTTTACTGAAGCAAATAAAGCAAAATCCGTTTTTAAAGGACGAGGAGCTTGCCGAGGCTTGCAGAGTGAGCGTATCCACAATACGTTTTGACAGAGCCGAGCTGGGAATAGCGGAATACAGAGAAAGAGTAAAATCCGCGGCTCAGGAGGGAATGAGCGCCAATATGGCGGCTACGGGCGAGGTTCTCGACCTCAACCTGTTTCATGACGGAATATCCGTTTTGAAAACCGATAAATCAATGGTATTTTCGGGTACAAACATAATAAAGGGTCAATATATATACGCCTTTGCCGAAAACCTCGCGTTGAGCGTGATTGACGCAAACGCGGCGCTTGTCAAGGTGGCTAATGTAAAATATGTGCATGAGGCGCACGCGGGCGAAAGCCTTGTGGCAAAATCCGACGTTATGCGCGTAAAGGAAAAGGAATTTATAGTACGCGTTGTAATTAAGGCGAATATGAATGAGGTATTCAGAGGAAAGTTCAGTCTGCTTGTGGCGGAATAATAATGATATGTGATATTCGGAGGATTAAATGAAGATTATAATTGACGCAATGGGCGGAGATCACGCTCCGCACGCTCCCGTAGAAGCGGCTGTTAAAGCGGTAAAGGAGCTTGGAGTTGAAATAATACTTGTCGGTGTTACGGATGTTTTGAAAAAGGAGCTTTCGGGATACGATTATCCGAAGGACAAAATAAGCATCGCCCACGCGGACGACGTAATATCAAATCATGAGGAGCCGGCAAAGGCGGTCAGGAATAAAAAGAACGCGTCCGTCGTTGTGGCGGCGAATATGCTGAAAAACGGCGAGGGCGACGCGATGCTGTCAATGGGCAACACGGGCGCACTGCTCGCGTCGGGACTGCTTATAGTCGGCAGAATAAAGGGCGTTTTAAGACCCGCTCTCGCGACGCTGCTGCCGAGCGCAAAGGGACCCAAAATGCTCATAGACGCCGGCGCGAACACAAACTGCAAGCCTGAAAATCTTGTACAGTTCGCCATTATGGGCAGTATATATATGAAAAATGTGCTTGCAATAGAAAGTCCCACGGTCGGACTTATGTCCAACGGCGAGGAGGAGGGCAAGGGCGACGAGCTTACAAAGGAAACATTTCCTCTCCTCAAAAACGCTCCCGTCAACTTTATAGGAAATATAGAGGGACGCGACGTTATGGAGGGCACGGCGGACGTTATAACCTGCGACGGCTTTGTCGGCAACGTAATACTGAAAACCGTTGAGGGTATGGGTCACGTTGTCAGCCAAAATGTAAAGGGTATATTTACAAAGAGCCTTTTCACCAAGATAGGCGCGCTGTTTGTTATGAACGGCTTGAACGAATTCAAGCAGACAATGGATTACCGCGAATACGGCGGAGCGCCGCTTTTGGGAACAAAGCGTCCGGTGATAAAGGGACACGGCTCGTCGGACAGTAAAGCGGTATTTTCGGCAATATATCAGGCGAAGAAATTTGTCGAAACAAATGTAATAGATGAAATAGTTAAGAATATAAGCGGTATGGAGGAGAAAAAGAATGGTTAATGCAAAGATAAGCGGCGTCGGGGGATATATACCCGAAAAGGTGTATGGCAATGCGTATATGGAAAGCATAGTTGACACGAACGACGAGTGGATAACAAGACGCACGGGAATAAAGGAAAGACATATATCCGCCGATAACGAATATACGACCGATATGGCGACAATCGCCGGAAAACGCGCGATTGAAAACGCGGGACTTATGGCGGAGGATATAGACCTTATACTTCTCGCGACGGTTACTCCCGATTATTTTACACCGGCTTGCTCGTGCATTGTACAGCATAATCTCGGCGCGGTGAATGCCGCGGCTTTTGACTATAACGCGGCTTGCTCCGGCTTTGTAACGGGACTTACCATAGCAAAGCAGTTTATACAGACCGGAACATATAAGAATGTGCTTGTTATATGCGCCGATGTTTTAAGCAAGGCGACCGATTATAAGGACAGAGCCACCTGCGTGCTGTTCGGCGACGCCGCCGGAGCGGCGGTTGTATCGGCAAGTGAGGAAACAGGCATTATCTCCACCGATATAGGAGCGGACGGCTCAAGCGGACTTGCGATAACCAGCCTTGCCTACAGAGACGACGATGAGGAAACCGAAAAGAGAGTAAGCCGTAAGAAGGATACAATTTGGATGGCGGGACAGGCTGTAATGAAATTCGCGGTAAAGGCAATGGCTGACGCGTCGCAAAGGGTTATCGACGAGGCGGGTCTTACATGGGACGATATTGAATTGGTAATTCCGCATCAGGCTAACTACAGAATTGTTGACAGCGCGATAAAGAGAATGGGAATAAGCAAGGATAAGGTATTTTTAAATCTTGAAAGGTACGGAAACACCTCCGCGTCATGTATTCCCGTCGCGCTTTCTCAGGCAGTCGAGCAGGGCAGAATTAAAAAGGGCGATAAGATAGTGCTTGTAGGCTTCGGCGGCGGATTGACATGGGGCGCCGCGGTTCTTGAATGGTAAAATTTTGATAATATATTTTATGACGGTGCTTTGCACAGAAAGGACAAATGAATATGAAAACAAGGTTATGTGAACTGCTTGGAATTGAATACCCTATTATCCAGGGCGGTATGGCATGGGTTGCCACCGCGGAGCTTGCGGCGGCTGTATCGAACGGCGGCGGCATAGGTCTTATAGCGGCGGGAAACGCTCCGGCGGACGTGGTAAGAGAACAGATTAGAAAGGCAAGAGAGCTTACCGATAAGCCCTTCGGCGTAAACGTGATGATGATGTCGCCGTTTGTGGAAGAGGTAATGCAGGTTATTATAGAGGAAAAGCCGGCGGCTGTGGCGACAGGCGCGGGAAATCCGGGTAAATATATACCCGCGCTCAAGGAGGCGGGCATAAAGGTTATGCCGGTTATCGCAAGCGTCGCAATGGCGGTAAAAATGGAAAAATCAGGCGCGGACGCGGTTATTGCCGAGGGTACCGAGGCGGGCGGACACATAGGCGAGCTTACGACTATGGTTCTTGTTCCGCAGATAGTTGACGCGGTATCGATTCCCGTTGTGGCGGCGGGAGGCATTGCGGACAGCCGCGGCGCGGTTGCGGCATTCGCGCTCGGCGCGGACGGTATACAGGTCGGAACGCGTTTCCTTTGCTCAACCGAATGTATCGCTCACGATAACTACAAGCAGGCGGTTATAAAGGCAAAGGACAGAGATGCCGTTGTAACGGGCAGAAGCACCGGCGCACCGGTAAGAGCGCTTAAAAATAAGCTTACCCGCGAGTATGACAAGCTTGAAAAGGCGGGAGCATCATTTGAGGAAATCGAACAGCTCGGCGTGGGCGGTTTAAGACGCGCGTTCGCCGAGGGCGATGTGCAGATGGGTTCGCTTATGGCGGGACAATCCGCGGCAATGGTCAAAAAAATCGAGCCGTGCGCGGACATTATAAAGAGCTATTTTGACGGCACAGAAGCGGTTATAGAAGAAATTTGTTCCAAGCTTAAATAAGGAGAAAATAAAATGGGTAAATTAGCATTTGTATTTGCGGGTCAGGGCGCACAGGCAGTAGGAATGGGTAAGGAATTGACTGAAAGCTTTCCCGTTGCCGATAAGGCTTTTGACGAGGCGAGCGAGGCGCTCGGCTTTGATATAAAGGATATGATATGGAACGGCGACAGTGAAACTCTTATGATTACGGAAAATACTCAGCCTACCATAGTCACAATGAGCGTCGCGGCTCTCAGAGTATTGCAGGAAAAGGGTATAAAGCCCGATGTTGTCGCGGGACTGAGCCTCGGAGAATACACGGCGCACATCGCGTCCGGCTCAATGGATTTTGCCGACGGTGTAAGACTTGTAAAAAAACGCGGCAAGTATATGCAGGAGGAGGTCCCCGTAGGCAAGGGTGCAATGGCGGCAATAATCGCGCTCAGCGCCGAGGACGTAATCGCGTGCTGCGACGAGGCGTCAAAAATCGGAGTATGCTCACCGGCGAACTTTAACTGCCCGGGACAGATTGTGGTATCGGGCGAGGTTGCGGCGGTTGAAAAATGCTGTGAATTGGCAAAGGAAAAGGGCGCAAAACGCGCTATGAAGCTTCCCGTTTCCGCACCGTTCCACTGCTCACTGCTCGTAGGCGCGGGCGAAAAGCTTGCAAAGGAGCTTGAGGGCGTTGAAAGAAGGGATATGCAGATACCCCTAATAACCAATGTAACGTCTGATTACTTCGCCTCAAAGGAGGACATTAAGCCGTATCTGATAAAGCAGGTATCGTCCTCCGTCAAATGGGAGGAAACAGTCAGAAGAATGATAGCCGACGGTGTGGACACATTTGTCGAGGTCGGACCCGGCAAAGCGCTGAGCGGCTTTGTTAAGAAGGTTACAAGAGATGTTAGGGTGTTTAACGTGGAGGACATGGCTTCGCTCGAAAAGACACTTGACGGACTTAACGCGTAAAAGGGAGGAAAAATAAATGTTAAAAGGTAAGGTTGCTGTAATAACAGGCTCGGGCAGAGGAATAGGCAAGGCGATAGCGGTAAAGCTCGCGTCATACGGCGCGAACATCGTCATAAACGATATTCCCTCATCGGATTACGCTGATGAAACCTGTGAGGAAATCAAGGCAATGGGCGTGGACAGCATAGTTATAAAGGGTGATGTAAGAAAAACCGAGGACGTAAAAAGACTTATATCCGAAACTATGGATAAATTCGGGAAAATAGACATATTTGTTAATAACGCGGGCGTTACAAGGGACGGTCTTATGATAAGAATGTCAGAGGAGGACTGGGACCTTGTAATGGATATAAACCTAAAGGGCGCGTTTAACTGCATAAAGGCGGTCGCAAGACCTATGATGAAGCAGAGAAGCGGCGCGATTATAAATATAGCGTCCATAGTCGGAGTTATGGGTAATCCCGGTCAGGCGAACTATGTCGCGTCAAAGGCGGGACTTATCGGACTTACAAAGACTACGGCAAAGGAATTTGCGTCAAGAGGCATCAGATGCAATGCCGTCGCTCCCGGATTTATACGCTCGGCAATGACGGATGTGCTTGCGGACGATGTTAAGCAGAAATATTTTGACTCGATTCCGCTCGGAAAATTCGGAGAAACAGAGGATATTGCCGATGTTGTCGCGTTTTTGGCGTCGGATATGTCAAAATACGTTACAGGTCAGGTAATAAATGTTGACGGCGGACTTGTAATGTAATATAATAGGTATATAATTCTTTATGAATTTATATAATCATCATCGAAAGGGGGTGCAGGAGCATAATGGAGGAATTTGAGAGAGTAAAGGATGTCATCGTTGATCAGCTTAGCGTTGATGCCGAAGAGGTAACAATGGAAGCATCATTCGTTGACGATTTGGGTGCGGATTCATTGGACGTTGTCGAGCTTATAATGGGCTTGGAAACAGAATTTGACATCGAAATCCCCGATGAGGACGCTGAAAAAATCAGCACGGTTGGCGACGCAGTTGAATATATCAAAAGTCATAATGCGTAAGCTAAAGAAGTAGCGCCTTGCACCAAACCCGTTTTGATGCAAGGCACGAAACTTTTTGAACAGTGATAATAATTTAATTTATATATATTTGAGGATAAAAACAGGAGGGGAAAAAGATGAGAAGAGTAGTTGTAACCGGTTTGGGAGCCGTTACTCCTATCGGAAACGATGTAAAGTCCTTTTGGGACGGAATAAAATCCGGAAAATGCGGTATCGATAAGGTAACTCATTTTGACGCTTCGGATTTAAAGACGCAGATTGCCGGAGAGGTTAAGGATTTTGAGCCTACCGATTATATCGAGAAAAAGGAAGCGCGCAAAATGGACAGATACACTCAATTTGCCATGGTTGCGGCAAGCGAGGCTGTGGCGGATTCCGGACTTAATATGGAAAACGAGGACCCGTGGAGGGTCGGAGTTATAACAGGCTCCGGCATAGGCGGCATAGACACCCTTGTGGAACAGCATAACGCTCTTTTAAACAGAGGTCCGGGCAGAGTAAGCCCGTTCTTTATTCCTATGATGATAGGCAATATGGGCGCCGCGCAGATTGCGATTAAGTTTAAGGCAAAGGGCGTAAACGAGAATATCGTTACCGCCTGCGCGTCAAGCACAAACGCTATCGGCGACGCTTTAAGACATATTCAATACGGCAAAAACGACGTTATAATCGCCGGCGGCGCGGAGGCGGCGGTTAATCAGCTTGCCTTTGCCGGATTTTGTAGTATGAAAGCGATGTCAACCAGAAACGACGACCCGAAAACGGCGTCAAGACCGTTCGACGCGGACCGCGACGGCTTTATTTTAAGCGATGGCGCGGGATTTGTGGTATTGGAGGAGCTTGAGCACGCCAAAAAGCGCGGAGCGCATATATACTGCGAGCTTGCCGGCTACGGCGCGACGGACGACGCTTATCATATAACAAGCCCCGTTCCGGGCGGCGAAGGCGGAGCGAAGGCTATGGAGCTTGCAATAGAGGACGCGGGATTAAAGCCGGAGGATATAACATATATAAACGCTCACGGCACATCAACAAAGTATAACGACCATTTTGAAACGCAGGCTATAAAGACCGCACTCGGCGACGCGGCAAAGACCGTTGCCGTAAGCTCTACGAAGTCCATGACGGGACATCTTCTCGGCGCGGCGGGCGGCGTTGAGGCTATAATATGCGCGAAAGCGATAAGCGAGGGATATATTCCCGCGACAATCAATTACGTAACTCCCGACCCCGACTGCGATTTGGACATAGTACCGAACGTTGGCAGGGAGCAGGAGGTAAAGGCGGCAATGTCCAACTCACTCGGCTTCGGCGGACATAATGCTTCAATCGTTATGAAAAAGTACGAGGAATAATGCGGATTTTATAGAGGATGCCTCTCTTGAGAGGCACCCTCTAATGTTAATTTATGTGGTTTGCTCCCAAGAGCGAAAAATTCGCTCTTGGGAAGAACTCATATACGAAGGGGTAAATTGATATGAAAAACGTACAGGAAAAAATCGGATATACCTTTAAAAATATTAATCTTTTGGAAACGGCGCTGACGCACAGCTCATATGCCAACGAAGCCAAAAGGGAGAGCAACGAGCGTCTTGAATTTTTGGGCGACTCCGTTTTGAGCGTTATAATAAGCGATTATATTTTCAGACGCTTGCCGAATGTTGCCGAGGGATGGCTTTCAAAATACAGAGCAACGCTGGTATGCGAGCAGTCTCTGTATGAAGCCTCAAAGAAAATATCCCTAAGCAAATTCATTTTGCTCGGTAAGGGCGAGGAAATGACCGGCGGCAGGGAAAGACCGTCCATTGTTTCGGACGCGTTCGAGGCGGTGTTGGCGGCAATTTATCTTGACGGCGGCATGGAAACGGCGAGAAAATGGGTAATAAATCTCATGCGCGATTCGATTGACGATGTTATCATGGGACACGGATACGCCGATTACAAAACCATGCTCCAGGAGGCTTTGCAAAAGGGCAATAAGGGCAAGGTGACCTACAGAACAATTTCCGAAACGGGACAGGATCACAACAAAACCTTTGAGGTTGAGGTTTTGGTTGACGATGTTCCGCAGAACAGAGGAAAGGGTCACAACAAAAAAGAGGCTGAGCAAAACGCGGCGCATACCGCGCTGAAGAATATCGGTAAATAAGATGAAGACGTATAATATACCTATATTTGTACCGCACAGAGGATGCCCGTTTGACTGCGTATTCTGCAATCAAAACCGCATAACCGGAGAGCAAAAGGAAGTAACCGCGGACGACGTTCGGGAAATTATATCCGAGTATCTGAAAACTCTTCCCAAAACAAACAGAAAAATCGAGGCGGCATTTTTCGGCGGCAGCTTTACCGGAATACCGTTTGAGGAACAAACCTCTCTTTTGTCCGCGGCGTATGAATTTGTCCAAAAGGGTCTTATAGACGGTATTCGTTTGTCCACAAGACCGGATTATATTGACAAGAAAATATTGGATAATCTTATGCGGTATGGTGTGACAACCATAGAGCTTGGCGTTCAGTCGATGGATAACGGCGTTTTAAAAGCGTCAAACAGAGGTCACACGAGCGCACAGGTGATTGATGCCGTCAGAATGATAAGAGAATATCCTTTTAATTTGGGACTTCAAATGATGACGGGACTTCCGGGCGACACAGACGAAAAATCTCTTTACACGGCGGATGAAATCATCAAATTAAAGCCGGATATGGTAAGAATATATCCCACGCTTACGATAAAGGACACCTTCCTTGAAAAAATGTACACCGCCGGACAATACAGACCGCAGACGCTTGACGAGGCGGTAAGCCTTTCAAAAAAGCTTTTGCTTAAATTTGAGGGAAATAATATAACCGTAATACGCGTCGGATTGCAGTCAACCGATGAGATAAGCGAGGGCGGAAGCGTTGTCGCGGGACCTGTTCACAGTGCCTTCGGAGAGCTGGCGGAGAGCAGTATTTATTATGATATTATATGCGCCGCTCTGAAAAATACCGCGTGCAAAAAAGCAGAGGTATTTGTAAATCCGAAAGAGATGTCAAAGGCTGTCGGCAACAAAAGGGCAAACATAATAAAAATTAAAAACGAGAAAAATATCGATATAAAAATCAGAGCTGATGAAAGCTTAAAAAAGAGAGAGGTGAGATGTGTTTGCTGTTAAAAAGATTGGAATTGCAGGGCTTTAAGTCCTTTGCGGACAAGACCGTGCTTGACTTTGTCGACGGCTCGACCGCCGTGGTGGGTCCGAACGGAAGCGGAAAAAGCAATATATCCGACGCCATACGCTGGGTAATAGGCGAAATGAGCGCGAAATCTCTCAGAGGCTCCAATATGCAGGACGTTATCTTTTCGGGTACGGAAACCAGAAAGCCGGTAAATTTTGCCGAGGTAAGCCTTGTGTTGGACAACAGCACTCATATGTTTGACATAGATTTTGAAGAGGTTGTTGTAACAAGGCGGCTGTTCCGAAGCGGAGAAAGCGTGTATCAGATTAACCGCGCCAACTGCCGCTTAAAGGATATACACGAGCTTTTCATGGACACCGGTTTGGGACGCGACGGATATTCGATTATAGGACAGGGAAACGTGTCGCAAATACTTTCAACAAAGGCGGAGGACAGGAGAAGCCTTTTTGAGGAGGCGGCAGGCGTATCAAAGTACAAATACCGAAAGGAAGAGGCGGAAAGAAAGCTTAAGGGTGTCGAGGAAAATCTTGTAAGAATAGGCGATATAGCGTCGGAGCTGGAGGGTCAGAGAGCGCCCTTAAAGCGTCAGTCGGAAAAAGCGAGAAAATATCTTACCCTTTATGAGGAATACAAAAAGCTCGATGTAAATTTAAGTCTTATAACCATTGACAAGAACAAAATTTCCTCCAAGGAAACGGAGGAATTGTATAAAAGCGTCGAGGAGGAGCTTAGCGAGCTTAGAAACGCGGAATCCGAAACGGAGCAAAAAATCACGAATTTATATAACGAAAGCAAAGCAAAGGACGCGGAAATAACCGAATTAAACAACCGTATTCACGACGCAAATTCGCGTATTATGGCGGAAAAAAACAATATTTCCATTGCCGAGAACACCATCAAAAACAATCATTTGATGATTGCAAGAATAGATAACGAGATAAAAGCCGTTAAGGCTAAAAATATCGAGCGCGAAACCGGTATAGATGCCCTCAAAAGCGAAATCAATGAAAAGGAAAACGCCGCGGAAATTATTCTGCAAGAGTTCGACGCGGTAAAGGGCGAGCAGGACGAGATGACGGCGGAAAGGGACAAAATTGCCGCCGAAATCGAGGAAATAAAAGCGCAAAATATCGAAAAGCTCAATGAAATATCCTCTAAGAAAGCGCAGATGAGCGGAATTGAAACCCTGCGCGAGAGCTTTATAGAAAGACGCGCCGCCGTCGAGGCGGAAATAAAAAGCTTCAGCGAGGGAATTTCAAACACAAAGCAGGATATTGAAAAATGCGAGGCGCAAAAAGCCGAAAAATCCGAAAAGCTTGAAAAAATGCGTATAACCGTGGAGCGATGCACGGAAAACGCCAATAAGCTCAAGTCCGAGCGTGACGAATTAAGCAAAATACTTAATAATTTGAATGTGGACTACAGATCAAAATCCTCAAAGAAAAAATTACTTGAGGGCATGGAAAACGACTACGCGGGCTACGCAAAGAGCGTAAAAGCGGTTTTAAAATCCGACGAGCTTAAAAGGCTTTCGATTTACGGAACCGTATCGGGACTTATCGAGGTTCAAAAAAAGTATGTTACAGCCATTGAAACGGCACTCGGCGGCGCTTTGCAGAATATTATAGTCGAGAGCGAGGAGGACGCGAAGGGCGCGATTGAGTATCTCAGAAGAAATAACGCGGGCAGAGCCACATTTTTGCCGATAAGCTCGGTAAAGGGCAAAGAGCTTGACAATGCGCGCGCCGTAAGCGAATCCGAGGGATTCATAGGCTTGGCGCACACTCTTGTCAAGTACGACGGGAAATACGACGGTATTATAAAAAGCCTGCTCGGACGCGTCGTTGTGGCGGACAATATCGATAATGCCATCGCCATAAGCCGCAAATTCGGATATAAATTCAAGGTTGTGACCCTTGAGGGCGACATACTGAACGCGGGCGGCTCGATGTCGGGCGGAAGCGTCAATAAGCAGAGCGGATTTTTGTCGAGAGCGGCGGAGATAAAAGCTCTTTCGGCTGAAATAAGGAAATTATCGGACAATATCAGAGAATATAACGAGAAAAAGCAAAAGACGGAAAATGATATAGCCTTGATTGAAAATCAGCTTTCGTCATACATTCCGCTTGTCAGAGAATACGAGGACGAAATACTTCGCCTTGAAAATACGCTTAAGCATTTAAAGCAGTCGGTTGAATCCGAAAACAATACGGAGCATAATTATAAATCGGAGCTTGAGCAGATTGAAGAGCAGCTTTCGCATTCGTCGGACGAAACAGCACTGCTTTTGCAAAGCATAAGAAGGCTTGAAAAGGAAACCGCGGCACTTCAAGAAAAAACAGAGGAGCTTACGGAGTATTTCGATAAAATATCCGCTGAAAAGGAAGAAAAATCGCGGAGCATTATGGATAAAACAATGACGCTCGCGGCATTGGAAAAGGATATAAAAATAAACAAGGACAGCATAGAGACGGCAGAAAACGACATCCGCGCCGCCGAAAGCGAAATCGAGCAAAAGGAGCGCGACAGGGAAAGAATTTGCGTTGAAAACGACAGCCTTTACGAGAGTATTAACGAAGGCAAACGAATCGCGGAGGATATTGCGATACAATCGGAGAGCATAAAAGAGAAAATATCCGATACGGAGCGGGAAAAGCAACGGATAGTAGAAACCCTGCAAAGCATACAAAATTCAAATAAGGATTTAACCGACAAGCTCCTAAATTTACAGCAGGAGCTTTCAAGACTGGAAAACAGGCGCGACAAAACAGCCGCTGAAACCGAAAATATCCTGTCAAGACTTTGGGAGGATTACGAGCTTACATATACGGCGGCGTCCGAAATAAAGACGGAGGTCGAAAACGAAAAGCAGTCCTTCGCACGACTTGCGGAGCTTAAATCGCAGATTAAGGCGCTCGGAAGCGTCAATATTGACGCGATAGAGGAATATAAGGCTGTAGAGGAAAGATTTAATTTCCTTACCGCGCAGAAGAAGGACCTGGAGAAATCAAAGAACGATTTGAATGATATTATATCGTCAATGGAAGAATTAATGGAGGAGCTTTTCGAAAAGCAATTCGCCGAAATTAACGAAAGCTTCGGCATAGTATTCAAGGAGCTGTTCGGCGGAGGCAACGCGAAGCTGGAGCTTTCCGAGCCGGATAACGTCCTTGAAAGCGGAATTGAAATCAAGGTACAGCTGCCGGGCAAGGGCTTGCAGAATATTAATCTGTATTCCGGCGGAGAAAAATCATTTATAGCCATCGCGCTATTGTTCGCGATACTGCGCGTAAAGCCCGCGCCGTTTTGTATTCTTGACGAGATTGACGCCGCGCTTGACGATGTAAATGTTTCAAGATTTGCCACATATTTGAAGAATTATATCGAGCAAACCCAATTTATCGTTATCACGCACCGCCGCGGCACAATGGAAGCGGCAAATATTTTGTATGGTGTAACAATGCAGGAAAAGGGCGTATCAAAGCTGTTGTCACTGCATATAGACGATGTTGCGGACGATATGGTCAGTTAGGAGTGAAGCATATGAGTTTTTTTAACAAATTAAAAGAGGGACTTACAAAAACGAGAGAGTCCATAGCACAGCAGGTAAACAATGTTTTCAGCGCGTTTGTAAAGGTTGACGAGGAGCTGTTCGAAAACCTTGAGGAGGCTCTTATTATGGCGGACATCGGAGTGGAAACCTCGGAATATATAATCGAAACGCTGCGTGAAAATGTTAAGCGTAAGCATATCACGGACGGCAACGCGGTAAAGGCGGAGCTTCGGGATATTATAAGCGAAATTTTAAGCGAGCAGGACTCATCGGTGAATATATCCACACAGCCCTCGGTTATACTTGTAATAGGAGTAAACGGAGTAGGCAAGACTACAAGCATCGGCAAGATAGCGTCGTATTATAAATCCATGGGCAAGAAGGTTCTTCTTGCCGCCGCCGATACCTTCAGAGCCGCCGCGATAGACCAGCTTGACATATGGGCGCAAAGGAGCGGGTGCGATATTATAAAGCACCAGGAGAACAGCGATCCGGCGGCGGTTGTGTTCGATGCCTGCGCCGCGGCAAAGGCGCGCGGGACCGACATTCTTATATGCGACACCGCCGGCAGACTGCACAATAAGAAAAATCTTATGGCGGAGCTTGCCAAAATAAACAGAGTAATAGGGCGCGAGCTTCCCGATTCGGCGCGCGAAACACTGCTTGTTCTTGACGCCACCACGGGACAAAACGCCGTAAGTCAGGCAAAGCTCTTTTCCGAGGCGGCGGATATTACGGGTATAGTTCTTACCAAGCTTGACGGAACGGCAAAGGGCGGAATCGTAATATCGATAGCAAAGGAGCAAAGCCTGCCGGTGAAATTTATCGGAGTGGGCGAGGGCGTTGACGACCTACAGCAGTTCAATCCGGACGATTTTGCAAAGGCTCTTTTTGACGATTAATTTTAATATATTTATATGGAGGCAAAGACAATGAGCGACAAAGAATTATTTGAGAAATTAAGCTATTCGAGAAAAAATGTGTACGAAAGCATAAGCGATGCGGAAAAGGAAGAGATGATTTCGCTTTGCGACGAGTACCGAGAATTTCTTGACGAGGGAAAAACCGAGCGTGAATGTGTTGAAAAGGCAATTAAAATGGCTAAAATGCACGGGTTTTCCGACATAGACGAAAAAACCGACCTTAAAGCGGGCGATAAGGTATACAAGATAAACAGAAACAAAAATATATTTTTGGCGGTTATCGGCAGTGAGGATATAAAAAACGGCATAAATCTTGTCGGCGCGCATATAGACTCACCGAGATTGGATTTAAAGCAAAATCCTCTTTATGAGAGCAACGATATGGCGCTGCTTAAAACGCACTATTACGGCGGAATAAAGAAATATCAGTGGACGGCCATGCCCTTGTCGATTCACGGAGTTATCTTCACAAAGGACGGCGAAAAGGTAACGCTCAGCATCGGCGAAAATGACAGTGACCCTGTTTTTTGCATAACCGATTTGCTCCCGCATTTGGCAAAGGACCAGATGGCAAAAAAGATGACCGAGGGAATAGAGGGCGAGAGCCTCAATATTCTTATAGGCGGTATGCCGATAAAGACCGAGGATGTTAAAGAAAAGGTAAAATTCGCTGTTTTAAAGCTGCTTTATGACCGTTACGGAATAACCGAGAGAGATTTTCTCAGCGCGGAAATAGAAGTGGTTCCCGCGTTTAAAGCGAGAAACGTGGGACTTGACGAAAGCTTTATCGGCGCATACGGTCAGGACGACAGAGTATGCGCGTTTACAACGCTGAAGGGAATATTCGCGGTGAATAATCCCAAAAAGACCGCGGCGGCAATTCTTGTGGACAAAGAGGAAATAGGCTCCATGGGCAACACCGGTATGCTGAGCGCGTTTTTTGAAATGACTGTCGCCGAAATGATAGAAAAGCTTACCGGCACCTGTTCAGTAACAACCTATAACACCGTTATAGCCAATTCGGCGTGCTTGTCCTCCGATGTCGGCGCGGCTGTGGACCCGAATTATGAAAGCGTATCCGAAAAGCGAAACGCGGCATTCGCGGGATACGGAATGGTTTTGATGAAGTACACCGGCGCGAGAGGAAAATCCGATTCCTCCGACGCGTCAGCCGAATTTGTGTATGAAATAGGCAAAATACTCGATGATGACGGAGTTATATGGCAGACAAGCGAGCTTGGCAAGGTTGACCAGGGCGGCGGCGGAACCATCGCGCAGTACGTGGCAAATCTTAATATGGACGTTATAGACTGCGGCGTCCCCGTTTTGTCAATGCACTCACCGTTTGAGGTTACCGCGAAAAGCGATGTATATATGGCGTACAGGTCATATGTCGCGTTCTACAATAACAGATAACACAAAAATAAATCGGCGTTTCCGATGATTTTAATCACGGAAACGCTTTTTTTTTATTTTTTACATGAATTTAAGCTGATTTAAGCTAAATTTAAGCTAAGCACTATATAATTCGTTTGTAAAATGAAAGAACAGGAGGCTAAGGTTAATATGATATTCAAAAGGAAATTAATTCCGTTCGCACTTGCCGTGGCGTTTGCGCTATGCGGCTGTCAAAGCGCGTCAACACGCGGACAGCCTATCGAATCCGCCGAAATTCCGGAGGTCACGGGCGAATTCAGCGTTTCATTGCTCAAGGTAGGTAAGGCGGACGCGATAATTCTGCAAACCGAAAATCATTGCGCGGTTATAGACTGCGGCGAAAAAAGCGACGGCGACGAGGTCGCGGAGCATTTGGCTGATATAGGCGTCGAAAGTGTGGATTATCTGTTTATCACGCATTTTGACAAGGACCATGTCGGCGGCGCGGCTGAGGTCATAAGCACTGTCGGCGCGGAGCGGATTATAATTCCCGATTACAGCGCGTCAAGCGATGAGTACACCGCGTTTATCGAGGCGGCGGAGGAAAGCGGCGTAACGCCCGAACGCCTAAGCGAGTATATGACCTTTGTAATGGACGATGTTCTGTTTGAGGTATATCCTCCGCAAAGACAGTCATACGCGGAGGAGGATAACGATTTTTCTTTGGCGGTAAGCGTCAAACACGGCTCGAACAGCTTTCTTTTCGCTGGCGACGCGGAATCGGTCAGACTGTCGGAAATTCTCGAACAAACCGGCGGTGCGGAGTATGATTTCTTAAAGGTGCCTCACCACGGAAATTTCAACAGTATGACGTCACAATTTATCGCCGCCGTGAACCCGACATTCGCCGTTATTACCTGCAACAAGAAAAATCCCGCGGATGAGGAAACGATTGCGGCTCTTGAAAATGCGGGCAGTGAAATTTATTACACAATGAACGGCGACGTTCTCGTCACAAGCGACGGCGAGAGCATAACCGTAACGCAATAAAAATAAAAAATTCAGGCGTAAAATACGCACGGGGAGGTGAACAGAAAAATGAAGTTCAGACACGAATATAAGCATCAGATAAATCTCTCGGACATCATCGGACTTAAAACGCGGCTTAACGCGGTCGCAAAGCATGACCCGCACTGCGACAGCGACGGAACATACTATATAAAAAGCCTATATTTTGACAATTACTTCGATAAGGCACTGCGCGAAAAGCTTGACGGAGTAAACAAGCGTGAGAAATTCCGCATACGATATTACGGAACGGACACATCGTTTATCTTGTGCAACAAGGTGAGCGCGCCGCTCACCGCCGAGGAATGTCAAAAAATAATAGACGGCGACACAGCCTTCCTGCTCGAAAGCGACAACGAGCTTTTGCGCGAGCTTTACGCAAAAATGCAGTATCAGCTTTTAAGACCGAAATGTATAGTCGCATACAGGCGCGAATGCTTTGTTTATCCGCCGGGAAACGTGCGGGTAACGATAGATTTCGATATAAGCGGGAGCTACAATATCGAGGAATTTTTAAATCCCGATATGAAGCCTCTTCAGCTGTACCACTCGGCAATCTTGGAGGTTAAATGGGACGAATACCTGCCTCAAATAATCCGCGACGCGGTGCAGGTTAAAAGCAGACGCTCCGCCG
>JAJQAT010000192.1 GCA_021203665.1 Bacillota bacterium | reverse complement strand
ATACTGAAAATAAACTAATGAACAGGCGGTGTATTTATGGAAAAATATAAGGACAAGAGTGTCGGCACGGATGAAAGAGCGGAGGATTTGCTTTCGCGTATGACGGTCGAGGAAAAAATAGGGCAGATGCTGCAGGTAAGCTATAACACGCTCAGCGAGGAGGATTACGAGCGGTATCAGGAGCTTGGAATAGGCTCGTTTTTGCACGTTCTCGGCAGCGAGGCGGACGATATACGCGCCAAAGCCGCGAATACAAGGCTTGGTATTCCGCCGATTTTCGGCATTGACGCGATTCACGGACACGCGCTTTTAAACGGCGCGACTGTTTTTCCGTCGCAGCTTGCGGTGTCTTGCAGCTTTAACCGCGAGCTTATCCGCGAGATGGGACGATGCACCGCCCGAGAGGTTGCGGCGGACGGTCTTGACTGGACGTTTTCGCCGGTTCTGTGTATCGCCCGCGATTTGAGATGGGGACGCGTTGATGAAACCTTCGGCGAGGACAGCTATGTTGTCGGCGAGCTTGGCGGCGCGATAATCGACGGATATGAATGTGACAATTATATAATCGCCTGCGCGAAGCATTATATCGCCTACGGCGAGGCGGCCGGCGGCCGCGACGCGTATGACAGTCCCGTTACGGAGCGTAAAATAAGAGAGGTGTTTCTGCCTCCGTTCAAAAAGGCGGCGGACATAGGCTGCGGCTCGATGATGACCGCCTACGGCTCGATTGACACGCTCCCTCTTACCGCGAACAGGCATATATTAAGGGAAATTTTAAAAGAGGAAATCGGTTTTGACGGATTTATCGTAACCGATTGGGAAAACGTCAGAAGTCTTGTTACCAATCAGCACGTTGCCGAGGATTTAACGGAGGCGTCAAAAAAAGCCGTTGAGGCGGGCAATGATATGAGTATGAATACTCACGAATTTTACGAATGTATGCTGCGGCTTGTAGGGGACAGTAAAATTGATATGGACTTAATTGACGACGCGGTTCGCAGAATTTTAAAAATTAAATTCCGCCTCGGACTTTTTGATGAAAAAATAAGACCGAATAGAGATGTTATAGGCTGTAGGGGACACAAAAACGTGAATTATGAGCTTGCAAAGGAAAGTATTGTATTGCTCAAAAACGATAATGTGCTGCCGCTCAAAGGGGACACTAAAACTATAGCCGTGGTGGGTCCCAACACGGACGATATACGCGCGCAGTACGGTGACTGGACATTTTTCTCGCACCCCACTCCGAAAGAAAATGTCGCGCCTTTAAGCGATTTCTATACGGTTTTGCGCGGAATGAGAGAGGTGTTCGGAGGTAAAAATATATTATACAGCAAGGGCTGCGATATTTACGGCAGGGAAAATTATATTTCGGACGCGGTTAAAGCTGCCGAAAAAGCCGACGCGGTTGTATGCGTAATCGGCGACTGCCTCGCGCAGAACGGCGAGTACCGCGACAGGGCGGATTTGGAATTATCGGGTCATCAGCTTGAATTGGTAAAGAGGCTTGTGGGGACACAAAAACCGGTAATTGCCGTGCTTGTAAACTGCAAACCGCTTTGCATCTCATATCTCAAGGAAAGCTGCGCCGCCGTGATAGAATCGTTTAACGGCGGAGATTTGGGAGGAATGGCGGTCGCGGAAATGATGGCGGGAAAATTCAATCCGAGCGGTAAGCTAAGCATATCCTTTCCGCGCCACAGCGCTCAAACGCCGTGCTATTATAATCAATATACGGGCTGGCACGGCGGCGGATATGTGGATTTGCCAAAGGGGAATGTCTATGATTTCGGCGACGGATTGTCGTATTCAAAATTTGAATATTCCGATTTGAAGCTGTCGAAGGCAAAAGCCGCGGCGGGAGAAATAATTAATGTGACGGTGAACGTAAAAAATAACGGCGATATGGACGGCAAGGAAACCGTTATGATGTTTGTAAACGATGTGGTAAGCTCGCACCTTACACCTACAAAGCAGCTTAAAGGCTTTGAGAAGGTGTTTATAAAAGCGGGGGACACTAAAAAAGTGACACTAAAACTCGATACAAACGACCTCGCCCTTGTGACGAGCGATTTAAAATACGTTGTCGAAAATGGCGATTTTGAAATTATGGTCGGAAGAAATACCAAGGAATATCTTACGGCGATTCTTACAATAGAATGATATAGACAGACAGTATAAAAAGGTTTTTACGGATAAGGTGATTATATGAAAATTTTACTTGCGGCGATAAACGCGAAATATATTCACACGTCGCTGAGCGTGAGAACGCTCAAGGCATACGCGATGCCGTATGATGTGGAGTTTTCCGAGTACACAATAAACGAGCGCGCGGAGGATATTCTGCGCTCGATATATCGAAAAAAAGCCGGCGCGGTGTTGTTTTCGTGCTATATATGGAATATAGGAATGTGCCTTGACGTCGCGGATATGCTCAAAAAGGTTTCGCCCGAAACGAAAATAATTTTCGGCGGACCGGAGGTGAGCTTTGACGATACGGAGTATATGGAGCGGTACGGATTTATCGACGGAATAATGCGCGGAGAGGGCGAGGCAACCTTTAGAGAATGGCTGGAAAAGGGCGGCGATATAAAGGCAATGACCTACCGAAAAAACGGAGAAATAATACGCAATGCCGACAGGGAAATGATACGAGATATTACCTCGATACCGTTTCCCTATACGGATGAGGACATTGAGCGAAACAAAGGAAAGCTGATATATTATGAGTCAAGCCGAGGGTGCCCGTTCAGATGCAGCTACTGCCTGTCGTCCACAACGCACAGCGTGCGTTTTCGGGATATGGACGCGGTAAAAGAGGAGCTGATGTTTTTTATAAAGCACGGCGTGCGGATAGTGAAATTTGTGGACAGAACCTTTAACGCGGACAGAAAGCGCGCGGCGGAACTGATAAAATTCCTCACAGACAACGCCCGAAATACCACGTTTCATTTTGAGGTCGCCGCGGACCTTATAACCGAGGAGATGACGGAGCTTTTCAAGGCGGCGCCGGACGGACTTTTTCAGCTCGAAATCGGGGTGCAGTCAACCAATAATGATACAATAAGAGCGATAGACAGAAAAACGGATTTTGAGAAGATAAAGCATGCTGTGGGACTTGTAAAGCAGGCGGGCGGAGTGCATATGCACCTTGATTTGATTGCGGGACTGCCGTTCGAGGATATTAAGTCGTTTAGAAAGTCCTTTGACGATGTTTTCGCGTTGCGACCGCACGTTTTGCAGCTCGGATTTTTAAAGCTTCTGCGCGGCACGAAAATTCGCGGCGAGGAGAACAAATACGGGTATGTTTACAGCTCAAAGCCGCCGTATGAGGTGCTTAAAAATGACTTTATGTCATATGACGATATATTGCGTTTAAAGGGGATAGAGGAGGTATTTGAAAGGTACTATAACAGCGGTGTATTTGAAAATTCAATGGAATACCTGCTTAAAAAATATGCCTCGCCCTTTGATTTCTTTGACGATTTGCGCGGGTTTTATTCGGAGAACGGGTATGACGCGGCGGGCAGGTCGAGAAATTCGCTTTATGAAATACTTTCAAAATTTTGTGGCGACGAGGTATTCAAGGATATATTAAAGCTGGACTATTTTATAAACAATAAGGGCGCGGACACGCCGAAATGGTCGCTTACGGAGTACAACCGAGGTCTTTTAAAGGAGCGGTTTGAAATTCTCGGCGATGAATTTATACGTGAAAATCTAAGAGAATATGAAAATCTTC
>JAJQAT010000134.1 GCA_021203665.1 Bacillota bacterium | reverse complement strand
GTGTAGATCTATTAAATATAAATCTCAATAAATAAAATTAAGTTAAAGGTGGGACAGCCTTTGGATTAGCCGATTTTGGCGTAAGCAGCAGAACCATCGGCAAAGTTACTGTAAACTCCAATGATGCGAATCAAATTTTGTCCGAATCACAGCTTGAGTCTTTATCGATGCTTGAAAATATAACTTTGTGCGACGATACGCTTTACGGACCGACCGTTACTGTTAATGACACAACCTTTCATTTGTTTGAGCTTAAAAACAACTTAACTTTAAAATTCGGAGATTTAAGCGTGCAATTTACGGTTGATACAAAAGATAAAACGATAAAGACGCTCATAGGCTTTGACGGGTTAAGCGAAAGCGGGTCAACCGGAACCGATTATACGGGGCAGGGTGAATGGACGAAATCATATACTCAGATGAAATCCATATATAAGGCATTGAACGGGAAAGATGTTACAGACTATAAATCCGCAATGAAAAAATTTGATTCACTTTATGACGGATTAAAGGGAAACGAACAAAATTTATTCTTGAACATCAAAGGAACTATAGCGGGTTATCTCGAATGGTCGTATGAAAGCAGTACGCCCTCACTGTCCGAGGGCGGATTGGTTATAAAGGCATCGGCAAGCGGTTCACTTGACAGCCGTATCGCGGCATTTCCGGCGGCGTATGTTACCGTAGGTCTTTCGGTAAGCGCGACAGGAAGTATTGCGGTTGCTTTTAACGGAGCAAGCAATCCTCTTTCGGTAAGTTCAAAGTTAAGTCTGTCTCCGACACTGAATGTGGGCGTAGGCTTGGGGTCGAAAAAAACAGAAACATATATAGAAGGCGGACTTAAAGGAGCGTTAAGTGCCAATATAATGGCTGTCACAGGAAAATTTGCACAAAACACTTCGGAGTACAATCCACTGACGGTAACAGTAACAGGTTCTCTTTATTTAAAATGGCAAATATTTTTGTTAGGTGATGAGAAAGAATGGGAACTTGCGTCCAAGCAGCTTTACCCCGATAATGACGTTTCCGTGTCGGCACTCGGATTGATGTCTGTTGATTCAGATGACGGTGAGCTTATGCCGCGCGACTATTTGAACAATGGCGGAATATCGCTGCTTTCGCTGAATGACGCGGCATCATTTGAAAAATCGAGCCTCTATCCTTACAGCGAGCCGACGCTTGTACTGCTCGACAGCGGCGAACGGCTGCTTATATGGATAGATGATAACGGCGAAAAGGCGGACGCAGACAGAACATCGCTTTATTACAGCATTGAGAGCGGTGGCACGTGGAGCGAGCCGCAGACGGTGTATGACAACGACGGCTATAACGGCTCGCCGGTTGTATATTCGGACGGCGGCAATGTGTATGTGCTGTGGCAACGCGCCTCTGAATCTTTGGGTGACAGCGCGGAGCTTGAGGATATGACTGCTGTTATGGATTTATATATGACGGTCTTTGACGGCGAGAGCTTTTGTGAGCCGATGTGCGTATCTGATTCGGCAAACGCAGAAATGATATACGATATATCCGCCGCCGGTGACGGAATCGCGGCGGTATGGGTTGAAAATTCCGAAAACGATCCGTTTATGTCCGAGGGAACAAATACGATATATCGCAGGGAATATACCGACGGTGCTTGGAGCGACGCGGATGCGGTTTTGCAGACCGACGGCATGATTGACGATACAATCATATACGGCGACAGCGTAATTTGGGTATCGTCAACGGATGAGGACGGCGTTATATACAGAGATGATACGCAAATTGCTCAGACAAGCGGCGAAACAAATATACAGCTTGTCGGAGACGATTTGTATTATATTTCCGACGGGGTTTTATACTGTTATGATTTAACAGCGGAAACAACCGCCGAGACGGGCATTGAGGATATAACCAATTTTGAAATTGTTGAAAGCGACGGGCAAATGACTGTATTTACCCTTGTTTCGACAGGCTTTACCTGTGAGTTGTACGAAAACATTTATGACGGTGAGGCATGGGGAGAATGGACGCAGCTTACAAATGACAATAAATACATAAGGAATTACTCGCCCGTGATTGCTTCCGACGGCAGTCTTTCGATTGCACTTAATTCGATTGATGTTGACGAGGGCAGCGAGAACGTTTATTCGACCGCAACTCTTACGGTTTTGGATGATTATACATACTCGGACATCGTGGTTGATGAAACAATGTACTACACAGATGAAGTCATGGCGGGCGAAACGGTGAATTTATGCTTTGATGTGTTTAACAACAGCCGTTCCGAAATCGACAGTGTTAAGACAGTATTGACGGATTCCTCCGGAAATGTGCTGCAAACCGCATATGTGGACGCGGATTTGACAGCAGGCGAAGAAAAAGCCTTGAGCGTGCCTTATATCATACCCGACGATATGACGCTTTCGGAGCTTACCGTGACCGTCAGCGCGGACATTGACGAGGCGGACGACAGCAACAATACCGCGTCATGCACGATAGGCTATGCCGATTTGGAAATATCTGATTTGGAAATATCTGCGGGTAATGGCAGCGCGAAAATCATCGGAACGCTTGCAAATACCGGATTTACGGATGTTTCCAACGCGGCTGTCGAGGTGTATAACAGCAACATTTCCGATGAGCTGCTCACAACTCTCGACATAGGCGAGGTTGACGCGGGCGAGTCGGTTGAAATTGAATACGAGCTTCCCGAAAGCTATCTCTCGCTCGATGATGAGGATATTTTGTACGGCATATTCTTTACTGCGCTGACAGCCGATACGGAGGAGGATTACGAAAATAACGATGAAAAAATAGTTTTCGGCGATTTAAGCGAGGAAGTATCGGCAACAACGGAGCCGACTGCAAGTCCTACAGCCACACCGACGGTAACACCGACTGCTGAACCAACGACAACACCAAGTCCAACGGTGACGCCAACTGCAATACCGATTGTTGAACCAACGTCAACGCCAACTGCGATGCCGACTGTTGAACCAACGATAACGCCAACTTTGACCCCAACGGCAACCTCGACCGCAACACCAACGTCAACTCCAACACCAACACCAACACCGACTACAACGCCAATGGCGACACCAACAGCGATACCAACCGCAACTCCGGAGGTGTCAGGCGAGGAAGAATGTTCAATAAATGAGGTTGCGATTGAAAACGGTAAAATAAGCGTTGATATAGAAAACATTCCGGACAGCGGAACCCTGATAGCGGCGGCATATTCCGACAACGGCAGATTAATCGGGGTCACGCTTATTGATATTGAAACCGATAGCTTAGACGATATAGCTCTTAACCTTGATGATGCGGAATATATAACGGTATTTATCTGGAATGATATTTATTCAATGAAACCGCTTTGCAAAGAGAAAACTCAAGGGTTGTAATCAGTTTAATGCACGCAATGCTGCGAAATGACAGTAGAATAAAACAAAAGCTCCGCTTCAAATAGGCGGAGCTTTTGTAACTTCTTTATTAACAGACATCGGAGCAGCCTACAATAGCTTGAAACAGAGTCGGTAAAAGCAGTACAGAAAGCCTTAGAAAAGATGGTGAATAGTGCGGTAAAAATTATGTAGACGGTGAGTAGAAATATATATCAAAGATACAACACCGAACTTGGCACATCCGAGGCGGAAATGCTTAAGTCCAATATCGAGGGCCTTGAGAGCTTGTCGTATTAACGGGTTCGCGAATAAAAAATCAAAATTATTATTGACAAACCTATTTAAAATGTGGCATAATATAGAATAGG